>DAOUTL010000024.1 GCA_030626685.1 Candidatus Bathyarchaeota archaeon
CATTCCACCCGGTATTTGGTGCACTACTACTGAGGGGTCGACTTGCATTGCTTGTTCTCTATGTAAATGTCTATACTTTTCCCACACTTTTAGGAAGTATTTTCTGCATTCCATTAAAAGTTCAAGGTTGTAGCCAGTATCGTAAGGTGTCTCTTTGAGGGCGGCTACGATGGATTCTGTGGGTGGATGTCCGGCACCGCCTGAGATTGGCGAAATAGCACAGTCTATTATGTCTACGCCTGCGTCACATGCTTTCATGTATGAGAGCATTGTCATGCCCGAAGTCGTGTGCGAGTGCAAGCATATTGGCACTTTGATTCCTTCTTCTTTGCATGCATGTATCATTTGATAGGCTTTGGATGGTGATATCATTCCAGCCATGTCTTTGATGCAGAGGGAGTCGCATCCCATGGCTTCAAGTTTCTTGAAAGTTTCCACGTAATACTCTACCGTGTGAACAGGCGAAATGGTGTAGCATAGGCTTCCTTGCACGTGTGCGCCGACTTTTTTGGCTGTTTCTATCGGCACTTTCATGTTTCTTAAGTCGTTTAATGCGTCAAATATTCTGAAGTAGTCAACGCCATCTTTGTGGGCGTACTCAATGAATTTCTGCACTATGTCGTCTGGGAAGTTGCGGTAGGCTACTATGTTCATGGCTCTTTCAAGCATCTCCATCGGTGTGTTCGGCATGTGTGCCTTAAGCGTTTTTAATCGTTCCCAAGGGTCCTCAGCTAAGTATCTTAAGCAGACGTCGAATGTTGCTCCTCCCCAGACTTCTAACGCGAAAAATCCAACCTGGTCTATTGTTTTTGTTATTGGAAGCATGTCTTCGGTTCTCATGCGGGTTGCGAGAAGCGATTGATGAGCATCCCTAAAGACTAATTCGGTGATTTGCACCATAATCTCACTTTCCCATTCGCTCAACCTTTACCTTAATCTCGTTCACTGTTGAATCCAGCTCATCTATTTGCTTTTCAAGCTGAGAAAACTTTTCCAACAATAGCTCAAGGGTCTTCTGAACATCGGAAACTGAAGAAGGAGCTTCGGTCAAGCGTGGCTTAGCCAGGTAAGCAGCTATCGCGGCTGATATTGCAGCAGCCTCTTTTTTGCTAACATCCATTTTTACCATCTTCTTTCCTTCTGTTTCCTCGGTGAAGTTCCGTCATTTTCATTATTGGTTTTCTACAGATTGAACAGCAAATAGTGATTACGTCGAATTTCGGGTTGTTTTCTGAAAACACACTTTTTCCTCTATGGCAATTGTAAACTTCCACAATTTTCTTGCATTGACGGCAATATAGTTTAAAATTGAACATTTTCACTTTGTCCAACACCATTCAGCCAATTATAATTAAAATGTCATTAGCGTCCACAGCGTCTCCTTCCGAAACTTTTATCTCCTTCACAGCGCCTGAGACAGGGCTTTCAATAATATTCTCCATTTTCATCGTCTCCAAAACCAAGACAACAGTTCCCTTCTCAACCTTATCCCCGACTTTAACCGGCGCTTTGACCACGGTTCCGTGCATGGGTGCCTTTATAATATGTTTTCCTTCTTTTATGATCTCTTCCCCGATTCTGACAGGTTTCTTGACCGTTGGAACAGATTTTACTCTAACTCCTCCAATTTTGACCTTATACTCCGTGTCACCCACAACAACTTTAATTTCTTCTCCGATCTCGGATGGAAGCTTTATTTCTCCAGAACCCCTTCCAGCACCCTCCAAATCTTCAACCTTCACCTCGTGCTCTTCACCGTCAAGTTTGATCTTAAAAGCTCCAGCTTCCTTAACAGCTTCAACCTTCATCTCTTCGGGTGGAAGCGCCTTCACCGCTTCAGCTTTTTCCACAGTCTCTCTTTTAAAGAATTTTTTCAGCGCAGTGCATGTGAACGCAACCACGGCTAAGGAAGAGAAAACGCTGACTACGCCTATTAACGTCATGAGCAAGCCGAATTCCAAAGTCATGATCATTCCTCTTTAAACTGCGCGGAGAGATGCATTGTTTAACACATCTATTAATACTTTTCCAAAATTATTATATCTGCCTCTTTTGCTCGGTGAGAGTTAAGCAATACGAAAAGGAAGAATTATTCATTGTCTCTCTGAGGACCTAAAAACGAGCGCCGCATAAAATGTTTAGATTTTGGGATAGGAATTAACGTTGGATATTGAAGGTATATTATTAGGTTTTATCGTGTGCTGATATTTTAGCGTGCACTTGTAGTTACGATCATTTATCTGGTTACGCAAAACCTAAACAATATTGGTAGCACATTACTTTCTGTCTTTGATTCTCATCCTGTAACATTTTAAAAAGTGGTAGGAACTTACAAAGTGCCTAAAACATTCACTTAAATTATTTCTTGTGCAGATTTTGAGCTGCAATGAATGTCAAGCCTCGTTCTGTGAGGGCTCTGGCGGTTCTGTTAACTGAATCGTGTTTGTCGAGATAGTTGGTTAGGAGTTGTGGCATCAGTCCTTTTTCAATGATGTCTTTTTTGGGAATGAAGTACTCCAAGATGTCCGATGGGTGTTCTCGGGTTTTCTCAGTCTCGGGAATTCCGCCTTCATGTTTAGCGCTTATATTTTTTACACGGTCGGCAATTTCTAGAAGTTCGTTGAGTCGGTCGTATGGTTGTCTGACAATGCCCTTGTAGGTTTCCACGATGTGGTGTTCGATGCGGGTGATATCTTCGAAGCCAAAGGCTTTCCGTATGTAGGCTGACAGCTCAATTGTATAGTTGTTGACGGAGTTTGAGAGGTTAAAGCCTATGAGAGGCGTCGTGCCGTCATCTCGGCTGAAGAGTTTTGCAGTCATCAGCGTCCAGAAACATGCATATGGATTATCATTTCCTAGATAAACTGAAATCTTAAATTCTATGTCAATTCCAAGTTTGTGCAGCCAATACCCAAGCATCACGGTACCCGTGTTTACATTCAACACTTGCTGAATACCATACTCAGTATAACAATAAAGAAATTCATCAACCCATTTCAAAGCGTATTCGTTGGGGACTCCCACACCGCCGAAATAGCCAGTTATGGTTTCAGGTCCTCCCAAATGAACGTTAATCGGCTGGCCGTCAGGTCCAGGCATAGTTCCTTTTGTGTCTAATGTCTCCACGTAGGAAGCGCCTATAATCTGCATTGCCGCTGAAAACGCGAGCGGTTCATCATCCTCAGCTTGCTCTTTCATGGATCGGACGCGGATGAAGCGGGCGGGCATAAGGTCTTGCTGTGCAATCGCCTTTTTCGCCTCTTCTATGAGCCACTGGAAAAAGTTACAAGCACTAATTTCAAGGGTTACAGCGAAGGACTCATCAAACTTCATAGATTCAGCTTTTTCTCCTAGAATTTTTCTGCGATATTCTGGAATGCTGATAAAGGCTCTTTTATCCCGTTGTTTAATCAGCCATTCAAGATCTTTCACGAAAGTTGAATTTTTTCTTCTAAGGCGTTCCATGAGGTTTTCTAGTTTACGGGCTTCCCGAGCCTTTCGGTTAATCTCGTCAACACCGCCGTATTTCTCAACGATTTTTAGCAAACCGTTTATAATGGGGTTATCTTCTCTCAGAAGAAAATCGTTAATTTCCTTTAAATTCGCCTCTCTAATTCTTAACTTTTCCCTAAGGTCATTCAAATAGTATCCTCCGGAATTTTGTATTAAGTCTTAAGCGAATTTAAGCGTTTTTGGTCTTGAAATATTGTAGCTATAAAGTTTCAACCTAGCAAAGATCAAGTTTTTTCAGTTTTTCTTTTGTTGGAATTCCATTTTTGTCCCATCCTCTTAAAGTGTAGTATTCGTCAAGCATTTCGTCAAGCATTTTTTTGGTTATTACTTGTCCTTTAGCGACACCCTCTGGTAATGGTTCTTTCATGAAGCGTGGTGGCAAAATGTCATCTTTTCGTGTTATGCCTTCTCTAACATTGAATAGACGTGTTAGATTCCAGATGCGCTCGCCAGTTTTCAAATACTCTTCAATTGTGAAGTTGAAGCCTGTTGCCTTATTCAAAAGTTCCATAAAACAGCCAACTTCAAGTGGTGCAAAATCGCATAAGACAAGCGAGAAACACATGGCCCTTTCGTCTTGGGTTTCCTTAACAAACTTTGCTCTACCCTTAGTAGAATATCTAGGGGTGAGTCCCCCTTCAATTTCAGCTCTAACAGTCCACGCCCTTTGATGGCATGCCCCGCGGTCAGATGTTGCATAGGCTAAAGCCATGCCGAAGGCTCCCCTCGGGTCGTAGCCCGGAACTTCCATTCCCTTAACATGCATTGCAAACTTTTCTGAACCACCACCAATTTTTTTGGATGCACCTCGTACACCTTCAGCGAGAATGTTGCCTAATCCCTTGCGATAGGCAATTTTTTTCACCATTTCAATTTCGGCGTCGGCATTGCTAAACTTGAGTTCGAGCCTCTCAGTATCTTTCTTGGTTAGCAAATTTTTCTCAAAGCATTCCATGGCAAAGGCTATGGTGTTACCTGTTGAAATCGTGTCTAATCCAAGATCATCACATAACAGATTGGCGTATGCAATAGCTTCAATGGAGTTTACTCCGCAGTTTGAACCCATTAAAGCAATGGTTTCATATTCTGGTCCAGCAAGTTCGTCTACTCTGTACGGTTCCGATTTAACTTGCGTGTACTTCCAGCATCGAATTGAACAATTGTAGCATGTGCCATCCTTCACAACAATTTTGCTTCGCATAGCTTCTCCGTTGATGTCGTCAGCGTGCTCAAAGACACCAGTCCTAAAGTTTCTAGTCGGTAAGATTGCAACCTCATTTACTGGAGCCACCCATATTGGAGTCCCGTACTTCCTTCTCAGAGGGATAAAACTATTTTCTTCAATTGTTTTCAAAGCCTTTTTAGAGGCTTCCTTAAAGCCTTCATGATCGGAGTACTCAATTTTGCGGCTAGCACTTTGGACAGCAACAGCTTTCACGTTCTTTGAACCCATAACTGAACCGGCGCCGCCTCTGCCAGCTTGCCTATACATGTCCACTGTGATGCATGCATAACGAATTAGATGTTCCCCAGCTGGTCCTATTGAAGCAACACGGATGTTTTCACCTAAACGTTTCTTTATCGTTTTTTCCGTTTCGAAGCAACCTTTCCCCCATAAGTCCACGGCGTCTCTAATTTCACCGCTCCCATCGTGAACCCATAAATAAACAGGGCTGTCAGCTTTGCCCTCCATAGTTATGCAGTCAAACCCTGCAAGCTTCATAACTGCGCCAAAGTATCCCCCAACCTGGCTGTCTAGAAAAATGTTGGTTAGCGGCGATTTTGTGACGACAGCCCAACGACCAGACGTTGGGGCTAATGTGGCTGTTAAGGGACCGGAAGCAAAAATCAGGAGGTTTTCTGGACTTAACGGGTCAATTCCTGGCTTAAGGGAATCATAAAGGATTTTGGCTCCTAAACCTTTTCCGCCGATGAACTTTCTCGCAACTTCCTCGTCTAGCTTTTCTACGTATGTTTTTCTCTTCGTTAAGTTAGCTTTTAGAATTTTTCCAGTATAGCCTCCCAGCATCTTTATCCTCTCAGCCTATCTTGTTCCACCGAGATATCTGTTGATAGCTAGCATGTCGCTTAACAATGCATAGCCGGCTTCTACGCCACCAGCACCTCGTCCAACTGTTGTGACTTCCTTCAGCACATCCGTGTCAAATGTTAAGGCGTTAAGCGTTCCCCCAATGTGGGCGAGAACGTCTGTTAACGGAACTTTTTCAGGTGAAACCTTAGCTTTGATTTCGCCGTTTTCCCGCCACGCCTTAGCTATGAGCTTTATTCTTTCACCCTCCCTTTGCGCTGCTTTAATATCTTCAATGGTTATGCTGGTTATGCCCCTCCTCTCCACATCCTTCACTTTCAAATCACCGCCCATAACAACGTTGGCGAGAATGGTTATTTTAGCAACCGGGTCCCATGCTTCAACGTCCATCGTCGGGTCAGCTTCAGCGTAGCCAAGTTTCTGCGCGGTTTCCAGCGCCTCCTCATAGGATGCTCCAGCTTCCATTTGTGTCAGTATATAGTTTGTTGTGCCGTTTACGATTCCCCTAACAGATTTTACGTATGCTCCAGCTAAGTCTTCCAAAGCTAGACTAATCGCTGGCGTGCCGCTTAAAACTGTTCCTTCAAACCTGAGAAATACATTGTGAACCTTTGCAATTTGCATAAGTTCACGATAGGCTAAGGCTATTGGCCCCTTGTTTGTTGTAACCACATGTTTACCAGCGGCAAGAGCTTTTCTAATGTGAGTTAAACCTGGTTCTCCTGTCTCTAAATTTGTCCATGTGACTTCAATGATGATGTCTGCAGTGTCCTTTTCTATAATTTCTATGCTTGACAAGCCCTTCTGCCCATCCCCATAGTTTTCAATCGTCCCGGTTTTCTGAACAAGTTGCAAGAGCTTTTCAAGGTCGAGTCCGTTCTCGTCAAAAATTGACCCTTTTTTTATGTCAGACACGGCAACCACGTTGAATTCGAAGTTGTGTCTCTTCTTTAGAAGGTTTTTTTTGTCAACCAAGATTCTGGCTAATCCCTGTCCAACATTTCCAAAACCGATGAAAGCAAGGTTATACTTCATACACTTCATCTCCACTCCATTATACGTTATTCTTTTTTAAAACTTAACTTTTCTGATGACCTCCGCAATGTTATTATCTTCTTAGCCATTTTAAAAGAAGCAGAGGAGCATCAATGTCACAGTTGATTAAAGAAGGAGACTACGTTTTACTTTACTTAGACCGTAGGAGAACCTATTTAGTGAGAATCGAAAAGGGGAAAAACTTCCATACGCACAAAGGATTTGTTCAACTCGAAAACTTAATCGGAAAAAATTATGGAATAATCGTGAAGAGCAGTTTAGGCGTAGAATTTGTGGTTCTAAAGCCCTTGCTACGCGATTACATTGTTAAGTCTGTGCGGAAAACCCAAATAACCTATCCAAAGGACGTAGCCTTAATGGTGATGTTCAGCGGAATAGGTACCGGAAGCCGCATCGTGGAAGCTGGAACAGGCACAGGCGCGCTAACCACAGCCCTAGCTCACTGTATTAAGCCAGAGGGCAGAGTCTACAGCTACGAAATAAGAGAAGAATTCCTTAAAAACGCCAGGAAAAACTTGAAACGCGCAGGTCTAATCGAATTTGTGGAATTAAAGAATAAGGATATCACTGTTGGAATAGACGAAAGCGACGTTGACGCAGTCATACTGGATTTGGCGACTCCATGGCTTGTTGTTCCACATGCTTATGCCGCCTTAAAGCCTTGTGGAACCTTAGTCTCCTTCAGTCCAACAATAGACCAAGCTGTAAAAACGGTTGAAGCCTTAAAAGAGAACAGCTTTATAGACATTGAAACCGTTGAATGCTTAATGCGTGGAATGCAGATTGCGAGAGGAAAAACGCGCCCTCACACTTTGATGACTGGGCATACGGGCTACATAACTTTTGCACGTAAGGCAATAATGTCTGAAGCCCAATCTAACCCTTCTCCGAACCGCCAATAGCAAATATGCCATTAGCGCGCTCAGAGATAATCACGTATTACCCAAGAAACTTGAATGCATTAACTATAAGTTAAAACTAAATCCAACGAGATGCTATGTGTAAACGTAAAAATGATGGAATTAACTTCTCTCTCCCTTGATTTTGCGGTTAAGCGTGTCTATGAGTGTTGCTATTTTGTACAATACCACTCTTCGTTCTAATTCCTCTTTCAGATTAGGCGTGTATTAAAATGAAAATGCAGGTCTCAATGCTATGTTTTAGAGCATCATTGCACTAAAATTAGTACGCCAAGGCTGAACATTCGTAATCATGAACTAAACATTCTATGCTTGAAAAAAACGTACACAACTGATGCAACTGCAAAGCTGATGAGCAAAATTTCGAAATCAGCAATTGAATATTTTGGTGCGCCTAAACCATAGGCTTCTTTAAGTTTTTCTAGTTTCTCTGGAAAGACTGCTTCAGGAAGCATTCGATAGTAATTCTCAGTTTTAATTTTTGTAAGTATGATCAACGGGGTCAGCGTTAGTAATAGTCCTATAGCCACGGCGACTGTGGAGTAAAGCAGAATTTTCTTCAAAGTGTCCGCCTCCGTGAAGAGTAGGGGGAATCATGTCTTTTAAGTCTACATTTTAGAACAGCAGGTTTAGGTTTCAAAATGGCTTCGCCCTCCATAATCTGATGGTTTCGAGCCAAAAAAATAATCACTGCAATCGAGCCGAACACTATAGCATAGAAGCTGGGGGCTATCCAGCCTAAGGTGCATAAGGTCAAATAAGCTGCTAGCATTGTGGAAAACAAAACTGAATAGAATAGGTATCGGGGTACGAGAAAGCGACCTATATGCGTGAAAAACCGTAGAATTCCAACTTTCACTTCTTCTTCAAGCACGTATTCTCCTGTTCTCTTTTTCCGAACAAGCCCTAAGTCCTGTAACTTTCCAAGATGGTGCACTGCAATGCTTGGACTGGAAAAGCTCAGAGCACGCTGAACTTCACGAACGCCTACGGTATGCGTGGGTTGTTGTAAAAGGTACCAATAGACAAGGAGAGTTTTCCCTTTTAACGCAGATTCCAAAACAGCCAAATCAAAATCGCGTGAGGTCTTTGACACGAAGTATCGCCAAGTATCTTTATAAAAACAAGTGTTTAAAAGCCTAATCTCAAATTGCCGTCCGAGTAACTCTGAGATTTCATCCGTATGTCAAGCTAATGCCTTCTCATCATCCGGCGAAGAATCAATAGGTAAAACCAGAAATAAAAAGATTCTTCCTTTGGCGAGTGTGTACTTGAAATCCATATTTTCAGTTCATAAGTTAGTTAAATGCCCATAGCCTATTGTCTGTGTGAAGATTGGAGGAAAATCCTTGAAGCGAAACATGACGCTTAAGCAGAGAAGAGCGTTGGAAGCTAAAATGGCCAAGGTTTTCAACGAGGATATTAAGGTGCTTTCGACAGAATTGCAAAGAATATTGTTAGACGACTTAGTCACGGCTTTCCAAAATAGAATAATGGTGTTAATTCGAGCAGAAGAGAAAAGAAGCTACTAATGTAGACTAAATAGGAAAAAGACGTAGTTCGGATACATAAAAGCTTTATAGAAAGAGGTTGAGAATATGTCAAGAGGTTTGGCTGATGAGAAGGTCCAAACTTGAGATGTACATAGACATCCTTAAGGTGTTGGCTCACCGCGGTCCATTAAAGCTAACCCACATAATGTATAAGGCTAACGTAAACTGCAGTGTGTTGAAGCAATACTTAGACTTTCTAATGAAACAAAACCTGGTTGAAGAAAGAACCGTTGGAAAACGGAGGGTTGTATACACAATAACCCAAAGGGGCATAACAGTGCTCAAACACTTCAGAGAACTAAAGCAAGTACTGCCAATAGTAGAGGAAGCTAGAAACAGACCCCCAATACCATACTAACCATCTTTTACTTTTTGAACAAGCAATCCTTCATATCTCGTAATATTTTTGACATTGAAACACGCCTTTTATTTTAAAAACTTCTTTTAATTTACGATTAAAATGTTCGAGCAAATGGCAGTGTCTGCCGCAGGTCTGTTGCAGCCTTATTCATCTTCATGATAATAGATGGTGCTTTTGTGCTTTTCTTAGGCTAAGATCGGTGTTTACCGTGCGCAGTCAGCTTTTTAATAAGTTACCATTTATTTTATGAATCATTATATTTGTTTCGTAAGACTTAATAAATGCCGTTTTCTTTACCATAATGTACACACGTAAAACACGATGGGAGCGAGAGTGACTAAACAAGAAGTTCTAGGGAAAAAACGCATGCAAATACTGGAAAAAATCAGGAAAAGCCTTGAAAAACTAAATGAAAGAATGGATGTCATAATTGAACTGCAGAAACACGGCAGAAAAGATTTTCAACCACTCCCAGAAGCCCCCTTAGACGTTATGACGTTGCTTTCTATGCCCGACCATTTAAGAAAAACAGCCATGACCCTGTGTAGACTTGGCCGCGCCACAGCTGAGGATGTTGCCCAACAAACGCGTAGAGCTAGGGCTGTGGAAAGCGCCTACTTAAACCAGCTTGTGATTATGGGACATTTGAAAAAGGAGAGGAAGGGAAGAAAAGCCTACTTCTATGTGGAAAAGGAAGATCAAGGGTGATGGTTTTTGGGTAAAATAATAGCCGTGCATTCTTACAAGGGCGGAACTGGAAAAACTCTCCTCTCAGTAAACTTAGCTGCAACCTTTGTTAAACACGGCAAAAAAATTTGTTTGTTGGACCTCGACTTCCGAGCCCCAAGCCTTTCCACAATTCTTAAAATTAAGAAAGCAGAGTGCTGGCTTAACGATTATTTGAACGGGACATGCAAAATCGATAAAGTGTTGATAGATTTAAGCGACAGAATTCACAATGACGGTAAACTGTTTGTCGGACTGGCCAACCCTTCAACAGAAGCAATCAGAGATATGTCTGCAAAGGATAGAAAATGGGAGATGCGGGCTTTAGGAAGACTTTTGGCTCTTAGAAGTTCCCTTCTAAACGATAAAGGCTTGGACTATCTAATTTTCGACACAAGTCCAGGACTACAATATTCATCTATAAACGCTGTAGTAAGTGCTGATTTAGTAATCGTGGCAACAACCTTTGACATGTCGGATGTTGATGGAACAAAACGTATGTTACGGGAACTTTATGATTTATTTGAGAAAAAGACTGATATAGTTTTGAACAAAGTTTTGTATGATGTTTCTTCAAAATTCGGAAAAGAGGAAGTGCAAACCAAAGTTAAAGACGTATATCAAGTTCCCCTTTTGGGAGTAATACCCTGTTTCTGTGAAATTTCAAGAGCAGAAGGAAACATAATTTTCGCTCAAGAAAGACCGGATCATCCCTTCGCAAAAATTTTGGATGAAATAGCAAACAAAATAGATAATGATGTAGCATAAGTTCCTATTGTGCTGCTATTTTACTTATCAACTGATAGACTTTGCAGTTTCTGCACCTTCATAATCTTTTTCTCACATTGCTTACATATTATAAAGTTTAATTCCTTAATTTCAGAATTCATTTCGTTTCTCCTCTTTAATGAGAACGTTTTTAAATTCGGTAGCATACCGTATTCCGCTTTTGTAATGTTTCGTACATCACAAAAACTTATAGAACACAAAAATATTCTGATACCTCACTAGAAAATGTGGGGATCATCAATTATTGGATAAATCAGCAATCATCCTTGCAGGTGGCTTTTCCAGCAGGTTTGGACAAGATAAGGGATTACTACCATTGGCAAATAAGCCTCTCATAAAACATGTTTTAGATGTAATCAACAACATGGTTGACGAAAAGATAGTAGTTGTTAGCTCAAAGGTTCAAGCTGAAAAATTTGCGAAAGTTGTGGGTTCAGACGTAAACGTTCTTGTTGATGCAAGCGCTGTGCAGAGCCCACTTGTAGGAGCATCAACTGGTCTCGAAGAAACACATGGAGAATATGCACTTCTCCTTCCATGCGACACTCCTCTAGTTTCTAATGATGTTCTTTCTCTCCTATTTGAACTATGCATAAATAAAACTGCGGTTATTCCACGCTGGCCAAACGGTTACATAGAACCTTTGCAGGCGATTTACTGCACAAAACCTGCACGGGAAGCTGCCAAAAAAGCCTTGAGTGAAGGAAAATTGAATATGCGGTCTATGGTGGATAGGCTGAGGTGTGTACGTTATGTCTCTACGCTTGTCCTACAACAATTAGATCCCGAGCTTAGAACCTTCTTCAACATCAATACTCCTTTGGATTTGAAAAAGGCTGAACTCATGTTTAAGCGTATGGAAAGAAAAGTTTAGCAAAATTGAGGCTTCTTTTATACTGCTTTACATCGTTTCGCATATTCCTCTGTTTCTAAAAATAATTTTTCTATGTCGGCTTCAGAGTGTGCGGTGCTTAAGGCTCCAGTGTGTGTGGGTAGGAAGAAGACTCCATTTGCAATCAAATTTAGATGATAATCAACAAGTTTCTTTCTGTCAGCCTTAAAGGCAGCACGAGCATCCTTCACCTCTTCTTTTGTGAAATGAGTGTTGAAAAGAGAGCCAGCTCCCGTAATCTGCACTTCCACGCCTTTTGCTTCGAAAATTTCTCTCAGCTGTTCTCTGATTTTTTCTCCTGTTCTGTTTAGCCCGCGTATCAGTTGACCGTCTTCCAGAAGTTTCAGCGTTGCCAAGCCAGCTGTCATCGAAATAGGGTTTGCTGCGAAGGTTCCGCCGTGAAATGAGTAATGTGGACGTTCATAAACAAGCGTATCCAATCTCTCCATGATTTCTCTGCGTCCGCAGAAGGCGCCTATTGGAAACCCTCCTCCCAAAATTTTCCCGAAAACCGTTATGTCCGGTGTCACATTATAATATTGTTGGCCTCCACCCGGAGCCAGCCTAAAACCGGTGATCACCTCGTCGAAAATTAGCAGAATACCCTTCTCATCGCAAAGTTCTCTCAAGCCTCTCAGAAACTCCTTTTCTGCTGGAATGCCTCCGCCAGCGCCGAGGACAGGTTCAATTATTATGGAGGCA
>DAOUTL010000129.1 GCA_030626685.1 Candidatus Bathyarchaeota archaeon
CTTCACCCCTCAAAACCAAAGCAACGGACTCAGCCTTCAAACAAGCCTCCATCAAACGTTGAACCGCCTCACCCACCATAAGCCTCTCACCCTTACAAAGCTCCTTAAAACGGTCAAGCACAAAACCCTCAACCCTGTTTGAACCTTCAAGTTGCCCTCCACCATAACCAAAACACGTTACAGATGTTTATAAACATCTAGGAGGATTGACACTCTACATGGCTAAAGCCAGTAGCTTTCTTGCTAATTTTTAGTGTAACTTCACAATCTTCTTAGATTGATGGCAGTTATACCTAAATCTGCCTGCCGTTGATTTATGTATCCATCGCTTGTTATCATCGGTAGCCCATGTATCCTCGCCGTTGCCACGTGAAAAGCGTCAAAGTAATGAAGTTTCCGTGAACCACCGTGCCGCTGGTAAAGCATCAAGGCGCTTATGGCAACGGCTGAGGTAACTGAAAGAGGGGTGTGGGGCACTGATGCAATAGCTGCGAGGACTTCAATGACGTTAGGAAGCACCATGCCCTTAGAGCGTAAAGCAGAGATTACATCATCATATAACATCGAAGATACGAAGATTTTCAACACGCCCTCTACCGCGGATTTTACAACTTTTTCTGAGTGAACTGCAAGTTCATCACCTTTAATATAAGACAAGAAAACATCAGAATCAAACAGAAATTCACCCCTCAACTCTTCTGGACACAAACTCCTCGCCAGCCTCCTCAAGCTCCTCGATGCTCCACGGAATCTTAACCGACCCCTTCAGTTCTAGCGGATCTGGAAGTGGAATCAATCTGATCGAGTTCCCCTCAAAAACAACAAGAAATCTCGTGGCTTTAATTTTAGATCTTACATCCGCTGGAAGCGTCAATCTCCCCTTTGAACTCAACGTAACAACAGTCATATTCCCACAAAACCAAATATATTCCCGCAAACATATAAATATTCCCCCAAACCAAAAAGGCCATCACCGAACACAAATGAAATGTTCAAAAACCAGATTTTAGAAGAGGTTAAACCTTCACGTTGCTATTCACTACTACCAAAACATGTTACAAAAAC
The DNA here is from genome assembly GCA_030626685.1 of Candidatus Bathyarchaeota archaeon. Taxonomy (GTDB): domain Archaea; phylum Thermoproteota; class Bathyarchaeia; order Bathyarchaeales; family Bathycorpusculaceae; genus DAOUTL01. Next base: position 1,066 of record DAOUTL010000129.1, read on the forward strand.
ATATAAATACCTAGGGGGAGGGAGGGGGTTAAAAAATAATAGAGAAAAAACCCGCGATTAAATGCTTAGGCTGTCTTTCTCTCTTCCAACGCCACCCCAAATGCTTTCATTTATAATCTCTTCTATCCTTTTCATTTGACTCTAAAACCAAACGCAAAAACTCAGAATCATAACTTTTTAAAAGCAACTCAGCGCTCAAAAATTAATCAACGTCAGCTAAATAATATCTTGAGAAAGTTTATATCTTTGTATACTATTTGTATACATGATGTTTTCAATGACACAAACAACCGTTATAACAACAAGAATAAAAAAAGAAATCAAGGAAACTCTGGAAAAAGCTGGTATTAACATCCCGAAATTCATCAGGCAACACCTCGAAGAACTCGCATGGAAAATTCAACTAAAAGAAGAAACAGAAAAACTAAGAACACTCTTGAACAAAGTTAAGCCGTCAGAAAAAGGGTTCGCAGAGAAATCAGTGAGGGAAGACCGTGAAAGTCATTGACTCTTCTGCACTAACCAAATACCTAACAAAAGAAGAAAACTGGCAAAAAATCGAAGAGTTCATAAAAGAAGGATGCGCCACGCTAGACCTAGCAATAAAAGAAACAGCCAATGCACTAATAAAGAAAACATTAAAAAAGGAAGTAGACGCCCAAACCGCAAAAGAAATAATCTTCCACCTATCAAGAATAGTCAAGATCGTGCCGCAAGAAGAACAATTTCCAAAAGCCATGGAAATAGCGACAAAACACAAGATAACAATCTACGATGCGTTATTCATAGCATTAGCATCAAACACAAACCAACCCTTACTAACTTCAGATAGAAAACAAGCAGAAACATCCAAACAATACGGCGTAACAACAATCCTAGTCTAAGAAGCTAAAGTAAGAGAGCCTGCTCTACGAGCCTTCCCCACACTTCTTCATTAATTCTCTTTCTAATGTCTCAGCTCTTTTCTTAATTTTCTCCACATAGTCCCTAACATTCTTATTTTTAATCTCTTCTTTCCGCCCTTCATTAGACTCCAAAATCAACCGCAGAAACGTCGAATCACAACCTTTGAGTAATAATTCGGCATTTAGAACAGCACAATGCTCAATGACGCTGAGGCAGAAAAACCAAGAAAAAGAAGAAACATCAGCAAGGGTTGCGTCAAACTGGGAAATGTTTGACCTTCACTTCTTTAACCTTTGCTAATTCACTGTCCGTTGTTAGAAGCGTCGCTTTCTTAAGCTCAGAGAGGGCTAAGCAAAAACAATCTGCAAGGGACAGCTTACCCCTATAATTACATTTCTTTTCTCCAGCCTTCATCGTCAGCTCCTCATCCGTTGCAATTAACCCCACATCTGAGCCTCTGATCTGATGGTACCGTACATCAGCAATGTCTTTCCCGAGTTTTTCACATGTCTTGTAATAATACTCAGCTAGATTTACATCGCAGATAAACCCTTGAGCCCTATCCTGAACAACCTCATCAAAGTAAGGCTTCACCCTCTCATCATCAATAAAATAGAGAAACAAGGCACCAGCATCAACCACATACCTTCTCATTCTCCAGCCTCTTCACGATGCTCAGCTTCAAGCTCCCTTATACCCTTAATTATGATGGCGGCATGTTGGCGGTCTATCCCGCGAAGATTTTCAAGTTTAGGAATCGGAATCATCAATATCCCGGTTTCACTTTCAATAAACTTAACCCTCATCCCCTCTTTAATTCCATACTTCCTCATTATCTTAGCCGGAATCGTCACCATACTCTTACTGGTAACCTTCGCAATATAACCCATTTACATTACCATATTTTATTATAAACACATGGTATTTAAACATTTTCCATGCATTCACCCAAAAAGTTTCTAGCAAGAAATAACATTCGCTCAAATAACACAAACGATCAGTTTGTTTTTTCTGTTTTCTGTTTTTCAGTTTGTTTTGGTGGTTTAGAACCTACTTGAAAGGAACATCTAGCAATACCACCTCGTCTTTAAGCCCTCTATTCCTTGGAAATGAGGATCATCTGAGACCACGGGGCATCCATAAATTTGGGCTGTAGCTGCAATTACACTGTCAGCCATAGGCATTCTATGTCTGCTTCTCAGCTCTGCACTTCTTATCGCCGTCTCATAATCCACGTCAACAAATTTAAAGTCTCTGCGTATGGTTTCGCTCCTTAGGGTTGCAACTTGGCTTCCCTCATTTTCCAAGTTGATGCGGTGAACCTCATGGATTGTTACCGCTGAAACCAATCTCTCCTTTACGGATCTAAGGTCTTCCTTAAGCCTCCTAAGAAATTTTGCGTCGCTCGAGTAGAAATACTCGACGAAAAAACGGGTGTCATACACGCTCTTCCCAGGCATCTTCCTTCCTCATCTCGTCTAATACCCTCTTCAACTCTTCTACACTGGCCTTTCCAGCACCACTGCCCGCGAGATCAAATATGCTCGGGAGTTTCCTTATGAAGATCTTGCCCTCCTCCTCTACAATCTCAACTCTCGAACCAACCTCTATACCGTATTTCTGTCTTATCTCTATAGGGATGGTTATCTGCCCTTTCCTAGTCACCGATATTTCAGTCATACCCCATCAAAGTAGAACCTATTCAAAAGTAGTACTTAAATCTTTCAGTACCTAAATTCTTTGCAATAATTTCGAATTGCGGCAACACTCTCCACTACAATCTTTAATAGAATTCAAGAATGTGTAAAGTGTATAAGTTTTAGGATTGTTAGCAAACTTTAAATAAGATTCTTTACCAGTAAAACTCTTTAGAGGTATAGAGTTGACTAAAGTCAGCGTATACATAAATGACAAAGTATGGGCCGATTTCAAAAAAGAGGTGTTCCAGAAATACGGAAGCCTAAGAAAAATTAGCAGCGAAGTTGAGACGCTTCTACGATCCCTAATTGTTGAAGATGCAATAGTTTCAGGCTTCAAAAGAATAGGCATAGAAGCAAAAGGGACA
>DAOUTL010000062.1 GCA_030626685.1 Candidatus Bathyarchaeota archaeon
CCAATTGCTCCAACAATATACGCAGCGCAAACAGCAACCAGCCGCATAGCCAGTTGCAATTCCTCTATAAACCGGCACGGAATAAAAATCTGTGTATTTCCTTTCAAGCCCCTCATACCCTTGTCTGGTAACTATCTTCTCTGTTTCCCCCGCCAATTCTAAGGGGTCAAAAGGTTTAAAGCCGGGAGTTAAAAAACGTTGATATCTCATATTTAATCTCCACCATTTATACTTAGTTCTAAGTGGTTTTTCTACGTTTACTCTCACAGGAAACAAAGACAGTTAAAATCCTGCTTTTATTGGGTTGCGTGGTTTCATGATTTCTCTTAAGACTATTGTTGCGTAGGAACCACGATGCAGCATAAAGCTTACCTTCACTTTGCGTTTTGACGGGTTGGCGGAATCTGCTGAAGTTTCCTCTAGCAAGAAATTATTTAGCGGGGTTATGGCTGTTCGCAGCTCTCCTCTTGCGCTGATTTCTGGCATAGCTTCGATTTTGAAGTTTTCTGGAGAAATGCCCTCTTCTTGTAGGATTTGTTTTTCGATTTCTCCTTGAACTCCTTTAGATGGTTGCTGTTTGAAGCCGATTAATGGGATTGCTAACCGCATTTTTCCAGCTTGGATTGCACTGTTGGTTTCCGTAACTGTTTCTGTGCTTGCTATCCTATGCATTCTCATCATTGGCATTCCAGAACGCTCCACGTTTACAACATAGTCTCCAACTTCAGCTCTGTTCAGCGAAATCCCCTCTTGGATTCTTTTGCTTAGGAACTTGTTGAATAGGAAAGCCTGATAGGCTTGGGGGAAAAGTTGTCTAAGCTTTATTGGCAGTCGTCTAAAGGCGCCTATGAAATCATCTGGTTTTTTGGTTAAGTGTCTAAGCATTAAGCGTTCGTAATGTAACTTTTTTGGAAAATTCTTTAAGGCTTGCTTGAAGTCTTGTGCTTTTTGTAATTGTTCCCGTGCCTGTCTAGAGTCTGGATGCTCATGAGGACTTGGCTTCGCCAGAAAAAGCATAGCAGCCTTTCTGAAATCTCCTTGAACCATGGCTTTTCCGACCGAATGTGTTATTGGACGTATAGTGCCGAATCTTTGGTGACCGAAAAAATTTGGAACACCACCGATTTTTTCAAGTTCTTCAATTGTTTTTGTTACTCGCTTTCTGATGACGGATTTGGGGTGACTTATGGTTCTGATAGCTATGTGGAAGTGATTTCCCAGAAGATAGTAGGATGAAATCTTGCTGTGAAAATAGCCTACTGGCTGAATTTTTAGGTCATTAACATGAATTTTTGGAATTTCTTCGGCTGATACGCCTTCAATTGTAATGTGTTGAGCGGTGACCGCCTTCGCATCCTTTATACCAGCAATTTGAATACGCCTTGTGCTTATGCCCAACTGTGCAGCAATTGCTTTAAGAGCTAAAAAAGTATCCCAACCTCGCTTCACCAGAACACAAAGCAAGTAGCGGTTCTTAATGGGAGAAGAACTTAAAACTTGACCTTTACAATGATTTAGTTTTGCTTTAGAACCATCAACCAACACTTCCTCAACAACAAAATCCTCAGCAAAATAGCGAATAACCCCGTCAATACCCAACAAACTTGTGGCATAAACTTCAATACCAATAAACTTCTCCAATCTAGGAACAAACAAAATCCTCATACCTTCTAAAGGAGAAGAAGCATGCCCGTGATTTTGTCTACCTTTTCAGCGGGTGCCGGACCAATCCCCAAGCATGTTATTGTTCCCGGAGGAATTTCCGTGAGACCTCTGTCAATGATTAATGCGCATGGTAGTGCCAACTCATTTGCCTGTTTCTCTAGGTCTAGCAGTTCTTTTTCGCTTTCCACCTTAACAGCTATTTTACATTGTCCCTCTTTTATCCATGCTTTCCACCATTCTTTACAATGTTTGCGTGCTTCTTCCGCCGCTGAAACTGCAGCGTGTCCAGCCTGAGCCGCAATTTTTCCCTTACTCATTTTCAAGTCAGAACGGAAAACGATAACCTGCTTATAACGAAATTCAGACATGCTTTTTCCACCATTCCTTATCAGAGTTTATCCTTTATGGATTTTAAAGATGTTCACAATAAATATAAGAGAAGAAAATATAGAAGAGCCGTTGGCACCCGAGGATTCCACAAGATACGTAGAAGAGACCGCCCTTGAAAATCTATATCTTCTATGTTTTGGAAAACTTTGTCTAAACCAAACTTTGCACAGAAGTTAATCGCGTCATCAATTTTATCGTCAGGCATTGCATCAAGCATTTTCCTTGTTTTAAGCATAACATTTACATCGAAACCCCAAATTTCTTCGCATCGCTTCTGATACACGCTCAGAAATTCTTGGGAAAAATCGTTTTTACGTAAAGCCTCATAGGCAACTTCAGCTGCAACCTTTGCGCAAGTCATCCCGAAGATTATGCCGCCGCCTGTGGTGGGCTTCACTTGCGAGGCTGCATCTCCCACGGCTAGAAATCCGTTTAAATAAGTTTTTGGAATTGATCCCCCAAGCGTTATAGGATGAAACGAGATTTGCAAGATTTTTGCTGCGCGCAGTTTTTTGGACGCTACTGGATGTTTAAGCATTAGCTTTTGCAAAAGCTCTTTTGGATTCCCAGTTTTCGCGGCTAATCCAACGTTTGCTTTTCCATCAAGTGTAGGGATTAACCACGCGTAGAAACCGGGAGCATAATCCTTTCCAAGAAAGACCTCAACCATGTTCTGTTTCGCGTCTTTAACGTTTTCCACTTCAGCCTGCACAGCATTGACAAGCATGTGGCGGTTAAGCGTCGGTAAGCCTGTCTGCCTCAAAATTCTTGAAGATATGCCCTCAGCATCTACAACTATTTTAGCCAAAAATTTCTTCCCAGCTTTCTCATGCTGCTTGACGGCTACTCCTTTCACGAGACCCTTCTCGATAATTACGGATTCAACCCGTGAATTTAGGCAATAGTGCACTCCAGCGTCTTCCGCCATCTCTGCAACGTATTTGTCGAAGAGAGTGCGATTAACAACGCATGTTAGTGGCGAGGAAAAGCGAACTGAAAATTCTTTGCCATTTGGTGAGTGAAAGGTTGCTCCAAAAAAAGTATTTTCAACGATTTTTGTAGGCAGTGGGTATAATCCTAAACGTTTTAGGTTTTTAATGTTTAGGTGTCCAGCGCAGTGGGGTGGAACTCCGATTTCGCCATGTTCTTCAAAAAGGGTTACGTCAACGCCATATTTTGCAAGATTTAAAGCCGTGAAGGAGCCGCAGGGTCCTCCTCCAGCGACTATTACGTCTGAAAAAGTTTTCATGCATTGTACACGCTAATGGCTTATCTGAACTTAAGCCGTTTATGTTACAAGCTCAACCCGTCTTTTTCCACGAGCCATAGAGGTTGTTCGTATTTTCCCGCCAATTTCTAACTTCATCAACAATTCGTTAAAGTCTTTAAAGCCCAAGTCTTTAAGCTCTTCAGTTAAAGCCTCAAAAAGTTCCACATCTGTCATGGCGCCTTTCTTTTTTAGGATTTCCAATAAAACATAATGGGGTGGATGTGCCTTCCATGTTTTAATAGGCATAAGATGCATGCTCCTAAGCAACCGGTGTTGCTGGTTTTTGCACTTGCCGAATCTGTCGCATAAAGCTTTTGTACCACTTCTCCATGTCAGGTGAAACTGATGGACCAATACTCTTCATAGCCTCTTGGAAATTCTTCATCATGACTTCTTTCGCGTTTACGTCTCTTCTTAATGCGTGCATGGCTGCTTCTCCACAGAGGGCTTCTATGTCCGCGCCTGAATAGTTCTTCGTTATAGTGGCTAAATGTTCTATGTCCACGTCTTTTGTCAATGGCATGTTCTTAGTGTAGATTTTAAATATCTCGAGCCGACTTTTCTCGTCAGGTTCAGGCACATATATTAGTCTGTCAAATCTTCCTGGGCGAAGCACTGCTGGGTCCACGATGTCGGGTCTGTTTGTGGCTGCTATAACAACTATATCTTCTAAAGTTACGATTCCGTCCATTTCGGTTAAAAGCTGGCTGATAACACGTTCCGTTACGCCGCTGTCTGCAAAACCTAAGCCTCGACGAGGCACAAGCGAGTCAATTTCATCAAAGAATATCACTGCTGGGGCTGCCATTCTGGCCTTTCTGAAAACCTCTCTTATGGCTTTTTCGGATTCGCCCACCCATTTTGAGAAGACTTCAGGACCCTTAATCGTTATGAAGTTGGCTTCGCTTTCAGTTGCAACAGCCCTACCTAAAAGAGTTTTACCGCAGCCAGGAGGTCCATAAAGAAGTATTCCCTTCGGCGGTTTTATACCAAGCCTCTTAAAGATCTCCGGATTTTTCAGGGGCCATTCTACCGCTTCCTTAAGCTCTTGCTTGACCCCTTCCAGTCCACCTATGTCATTCCAGTGGACTGTGGGCACTTCTATGTATACTTCACGCATGGCTGTTGGCGTTATCTCCTTGTAGGCGTTAATGAAGTCCTCCATATTCACTTCCATTTTCTCCAGCACGCTTGGTGGTACGCGTTCTTCTTCAAGGCTTATTTGCGGCAGATATCTGCGGAGGGCCTTCATGGCCGTTTCTCTGCATAAGGCTGCCATGTCCGCACCTGTATATCCATGAGTCATTTCAGCCAGTTTCTTAAGGTCAACATCGTCTGCCAATGGCATTCCACGAGTATGAATTTGAAGGATTTCGTATCTTCCCTTCTTGTCTGGAACACCTATCTCGATTTCTCTGTCAAACCTACCGGGTCTGCGGAGGGCTGGGTCAAGGGCACCAGGTCGGTTAGTGGCACCTATTACTATGACGTTTCCTCTACCGGATAAACCGTCCATTAAGGCGAGAAGCTGTGCAACCACACGTCTTTCAACCTCGCCTGTGACTTCTTCCCGTTTGGGTGCTAGTGAATCCAGCTCGTCGATGAATATTATGCTTGGCGAGTTCTGTTGGGCCTGTTGGAAGATTTCCCTAAGCCTAGCTTCCGATTCTCCGTAGAACTTGCTCATTACTTCGGGTCCGTTTATTGAGAAGAAGTTTGCCTCCGACTCGTTTGCAACTGCTCTTGCCAAAAGGGTTTTGCCACAGCCCGGTGGCCCATGAAGCAGTACTCCTTTCGGAGGGTCTATTCCCAGCCTCTGGAAAAGTTCGGGATGCCTTAACGGAAGCTCAACCATCTCCCTTACTCTTTGAATTTCCTCATGTACTCCTCCGATGTCTTCGTATGTTGTTCGCGGCAGTCCTCTTCCTTCAGGTGCTGGTTCATTCAATATCGTGAGTCTTGTTTCTGCGGCGACTTTTACTATGCCGTGTGGACGGGTTTTTGTTACGGTGAAGGGTATGGCGTGTCCAAGCATCATGACGAGGGTTGTGTCGCCTTCCATGAGCGTTCTTTCCATTAGGCGGTTTTTGACAAAGTTCATGAAGTCTTCGTCGACGTTTAGCCTCATATCTACAGGGGCTAAAGTAATGTTTAATGCGTTTTTCACTTTAGCAGGTCTAATTATCACGTATTCGTTTATGGCTACGCCCGCGTTTTTGCGTGTGAAGCCGTCTATGCGTATTATGCCTCGGTTCTGGTCTTCACTGTAGGCTGGCCAAGCTATGGCTGATGTCGTTCTTTTGCCGACTATTTCTATTACATCGCCTGCGGATATGCCCAGCTTCTGCATTGTCCTTTGATCTATGCGGGCTATGCCTCTTCCAACGTCCCTCTGCCTCGCGTCGCCGACACGTAATTGAACTTCACTCAATCAGAACCCTTCCATAATTATGCTGATGCTGTTCGAAACAGAGTTTCATTCCTATATAAATGTTTAAGGCTATCTGCTTGTTCTACGCACCATAACCGGTTGCACCTGGCTTATTTCGCTTACCTCTTCAAATTTCTTCTCAAGCTCATCGAGCACGCCTGATTTGTCATCTGGAATTTTTATGTGGGCAATTAAGGCGTTTAAACCATAAGCTATCGGTTCTTCTCCAAAACCGTAGATTGAGGCAAACTCAGGTAAGCATTCTTCAATTTTCCTTCTCAGTTCATTAAAGTCAACCGTTATGTCTATTGGAAATATTTTGTAGGATACCACAACACTACCCATTTTTCACCCTCCCTTTTTCGTTTTATGGTCCAATGAAACCGCATTTCGGACACTTATATGGACGCCCGAACTTCCTGCATTTTCCACAACGTCTTATCAGAATTTCTCCACAGTTTGGACAAAGGAATTTTGTGGCCTCTGTTCCTGGCGGAATTGGTTTACTGCAACTCGTGCATGTAACCAAAGTCAACGCCGCTGTTCTTTCAACCATTCTAATACCTCGATGATGGTTCTGTAAATTGTAAGACTTCCTTATATCTTCTATGTTCCTTTCGCGAGTTTATTATTGTACTTTTATTGTTATATTCCACGGAGTTGTCTTGGGCGTAAACCTCCCTGACATCGTTCCGAAAACGACTGTTAGGCTTAAGGACTTAAGTGGAAAATCTATTGCCATAGGTACTTATAATACTCTACCAGTTAGCCATAATTCGTCAGTCGAACAAGGGACATCATTAAAAGATAGCAGTGGAAAAGGAACATAAAGCCGACTTATATTCTGGAGAAATTTTCTCTATCCTTATGGCTTCCTGAGGGATTGTTGCATTCTAGTTTTAAGAAAAACTTTAAAAATTCGTCGTATACTGTTGGAGTCGAATCTACTTTTGTAGAAATCCTTTTTTCCTTCATTCTTCCACTTTGATACTAACTCGCCGAACGCGATGATAAAGTTTCAGCCAGAAACAACCTAAGCCTTAAAACTGAAAGCAAACTTTTATGACCAATACAAAACTTTTATTGCTTAATCGAAGTTTGTTAACTTAGGCGCATAGATTATGGGCGTAAACCTCCGCGATTTAGTTCCAAAAACGAAAGTTGACCTTAAAGACCTGAGCGGAAAATCTATTGCAATTGACGCTTATAACGCGCTTTACCAGTTTTTAGCCATAATTCGTCAGCCGGATGGTACACCATTAAAAGATAGTAACGGAAGAATAACAAGTCATTTAAGTGGTCTTCTTTACAGAACATGCAACCTTGTGGAAATGGGCATAAAACCAATTTATGTTTTTGATGGAGCGCCCCCCGCACTTAAGGAAGCTGAAATTAAGAGGCGTATGAAAGCAAAAGAGGAAGCCTTGGTAAAGTATGAGCAAGCCTTGAGGGTGGGAAAAATAGAAGAAGCCCGCATGTATGCACAAGCAACATCCCGCCTAAAGGATTACATGGCAGAAGACAGCAAGCGCCTCTTAGACTTGATGGGGACTCCATGGGTTCAAGCAC
>DAOUTL010000066.1 GCA_030626685.1 Candidatus Bathyarchaeota archaeon
TAATAGGTGAGAGACGTTTCAGGGCGGCAGCAAAAGCCGGCTTAACAACTGTCCCAGCCGTAATCTTAGACGAGGCTTTGAAGCCAGAAGAAGCCCTGGAAACACGCCTAATTGAGAACCTTCACCGCGAAAGCCTGGATCCACTTGACGAGGCTGAAGCGTACGCGGCGCTCAGAGAAATGGGTATGACGGTTTCAGCCGTAGCCAGACGCGTCGGCAAGGGCAGGCCTTACGTTTCTAAACGGTTGAGGCTTTTGAGGTTGCACCCAGAGGTTAGGCAAGCAGTGCGACGTGGAACAGTAACGCCTGGACACGCACAGCCGTTGTTGAGGCTTACGCCTGAAAAGCAGCTGAGCCTAGCAGAGCAGGTGAAAGCTGAAAATTTAAGCGTTGAAGAGACGAGGCAGAAAGTGAGGGAAATCATTGGAAAACCTTTAAAATGGCGGCTCATACCGGTAAGGCTTGACCTGGAAACGTTTGAAGCATTGAAGAGAATAGCGCCGGACGGAGACGTTAAAAGGCTGATAAAAGAAACTATACAAAAACTCGTAAGAACCTATGTCTAAAAGTACCCTAAATGTTATCAAGGTTTTTGCATATTAATAGTCTACGTCTACTTTTTTAGCATTAGTGAAATCCAATGGATAGATGCTGAGAGATTTTTCTTCGATGCATGCTTTACAAAAGTAATTAGTAACTCTCCCATGACTGCCACGCACTCTATAAACTTCTTCTCCAACTTCGAAAATGGTTTTACAAATTTTGCACTTAGGTTTTTCACCTGATCTTGAAATACTGCTTTTCGTAAGTGTTATCAGCTCCATAATTGCTTCCACAAGATTTCTTATATACCGAGGTATGTTTCCTTAACGTGTTCATTGTTTAGCAAATCTTCACCTTTTCCTTCTAAAGTGATTCTTCCATTTTCCAATAGGTAGGAATAATTAGCTATTTCAAGCACCCGGTCAATGTGCTCTTCAACTATGAGTAATGTTATTCCTGTTTTTGACAGATTTTTTACTGTTTCGAAAACCGAGTCCACAAGTTTTGGGGCTAATCCTAGACTTGGTTCGTCAAGCATTAAAAGTTTTGGTTTACTCATTAACCCTCTAGCTACTGCAAGCATTTGTTGTTCTCCTCCGCTTAAAGTTCCGGCCATCTGGTTTTCTCTCTCCCTAAGTATGGGAAAAAGGTTGAATATTTCATCTAAAGATGCTCTTCTAACACTTCTCGCTTTCTTTGGGTATGAGCCAACCCTTAAGTTCTCCATAACTGTTAGCGCTGGGAAAATCTTACGTCCCTCTGGAATTAGAACTATTCCACTTTCAACCCTCTTGTGCGGAGGAAGATTATCTATGTTAGCATTTTTGAAGCGTATTTCGCCACTTCTCTGTTTTAAGAGACCAGAAATCGTTCGAAGAATAGTTGTTTTCCCAGCACTGTTAGGTCCTACTATTGCTGTTATTATGCCTTCATCAACCTTAAAAGATACGTTGTAGAGAACTTGGATGTCTCCATATGAAACGTTTATTTTATTTACGTAGAGCATATTTTTCACCAAGATAAGCTTTTATTACTTTCGGGTCACCAGCCACCTCTTCGGGTTTTCCTTCTGAAATCTTTTCTCCGTGGTGCATAACCACTATTCTGTCAGCAACTTTCATGATGATCCTCATTAAGTGCTCTATTAATATGATGGTTACTCCAGTTTTTCTGATGTTGTCTACCGTGATGAGTGTTCTCTCGGTATCTGTTGGTGATAGACCTGCAAAGGGTTCGTCAAGAAGTAAAAGCTTTGGTTGTGTAGCTAGAGAGCTTGCAATAGCTAAAGTCTTCTGAAATGCAACAGGCAACTTATTAGCTTTAACGCTTCCATACTGAGAAAGAGCCACTAAACTTATGCTCTCTTCAGCAATCTTTCTAGCCTTGGAAGTACTTGTTACTCTGTTGAACGCGCCAATCATAATGTTGTCCAGAACTGATATGGCTCCGAGAGGTTTGGGAATTTGGAAGGTTCTGGCAATTCCTTTTCTGCAGATCTCATGAGGCTTAAGATTTGTTATGTCTTCGCCTTTGAACGTTATCGTCCCTGAGTCAACTGGATAAAACCCTGTAATCAGATTGAACAGGGTGGTTTTTCCAGCTCCGTTAGGTCCTATTATCCCTAGAAGCTTACCTTTCTCCAGTTCAAACGAGAAGTTCTTTACGGCAACTAATCCTTTGAAGTTCTTTGTGACGTTATCCACATCTAAAAGCTTCATTTGCCCTTCCTCCATTTAGAACGCAAAGTTTCTAAAAGTCCTGAGGCTTTACCGTAGATTCCTCCTGGTGCGAAGATTGAAACAGATATTAATAAAATTCCATAGATAACTAAGTGAAATCCCTCCCACATGCCGCCTAAATAAACCCTGCATACCGTTTCAACGGGAATTAAGACGAAAGCTCCAATCACAGGACCTAACAGGGTTCCTGAACCTCCAATTACAGCGGAGAGTAGCATTTCAACGGATATGAGAACCCCCATCGTTGAATTTGGATGAATGTAAAGAAAGTATTGAGCGTAAAATGTTCCAATTACGGCTGAGAATGATGCGCTCAAGACCAAGGCTATTATTTTGTATCTTTTGACATCTACGCCTAGGGCCTTAGCGGTTTCTTCATTTTCACGTATCGCAATGAAGTAGTAGCCGACCTTTGATCTTTCCATTTTATAAAGGATTAATATTTGGACGAGTAGTAGGGTAAGAGCAATGTAGTAATATGGAATTTTAGAGGAGAATTGGAAGTAGTAAAGGGAAGAGCTCGCAATAATGGGAATTGTTAATCCCATAGCTCCGCCTACGTAAGGCGTATACTCAAACACGAGCCTAATTATTTCCCTTACAGCTATCGTTGATAAGGCGAAGAAGTGTCCAGACAGTTTTAGAAGAGGTAAAAATAACGCTGCTGCGACTATGCTTGTGAGTATCACTCCAGCAATCATTCCAATCCAAGGACTTACTCCAAAATTCAGCAATAGCAGGGTGGAAGTGTAAGCACCTAATCCGAGAAACGCGCCGTGTCCAAAGGAGACTAAGCCGACGTATCCAGAGAGGATGTTCCAAGCGTTGTTGGCGAATGCGAAGAAGAATATCATGATCATAACGTGTAGAAAATACGTGGACTTACTCATTAGAGGAGCTATGCACAGAGCTATCAGTGTCATAAGTAGTAACTCAAGTTGTTTGCTTTTTAACGAAGATCGCAACATTTTTATTCGTAACATTTTACTTCCCCATTAACCCTTTAGGTCTAATGAGCAGAGTTATTATGAAAACTATGAAAACTATAATGTGTTTATAAGCTGGTGCTACAAGAAAGCCTGCGAGGCTTTCAGTTAGCCCTATGAGAAAGCCTCCGAGTATTGCACCCATAAAATTTCCCATTCCTCCAACTACACAGATGACGAACGATAAAACGCAGAAAATTTCCCCTACTTCTGGCTGTATTGGATACACAAGAGTGAGTAGAACACCAGCTACTCCTGCACACGCACTTCCAAGACCGAAAGTTAACATGTATATCTTGTTCACGTCAACTCCCATTAATTTTGCAGTTTCTCTATCCTGTGAGGTTGCACGAATTGCAATGCCAGTATCTGTCTTTTTAAAGAACATGTATAAACCGATTGTAAAAATCAACGCTACGAGAGAGGATAACGCATAGCCTAAGCTTATCCTTATCTCCCCCAACGATAGAACAACATCAGAATAAGAGGTTGGAAGGGTTCTCCAAGTTGACGACCAAAAGAAGGTTGCTATGTTTCGAAGGAAAAGGAGCAATCCATATGTAGTGAACACTTGGATTACCATCCTCTCCCCAAGTATCGGTTTGACTAAAAATATTTCAGAAATAGCACCCAATCCAAAAAGCATAAGCATGCTTATCGGTAGGGAGAGCAAAGGATCCCATCCTAAGAGAACGAACATAAAATAAGTTGCGTACATGCTAAGCATTATAAACTCTCCATGTGCAAAATTTATGAAATCCATAACTCCGTATATTACGTTTAAACCAAGCGCTATTAACGCATATACTGCCCCAATGAGGAGCCCGTTTGTGATTGTTTGCAGAAATAACATACCCCAAGACATGATTTTATCACCTTAAAAAAAAGGGTGGGAGGTTTATCTCTCCTCCCATGAAGGTTGTGGAAACACTGGATCAAATGTTGCTGTTTCGCGTGGATACACTGAACGGAACTCTCCGTTGATTATCTGAACTATGCAGCCTTTTCCCAAAATGTTTTGGCCTTTTGAGTCAAATTTAACGCCGTCCCACGGCATTATTATTTCATCAGCTGCTATCTCTAAGTTTACTAAGGCATTTTTAATGTCTTCTGGGTTGGTAGAACCTGCTTTTTCAATAGCCCAGTATAAAACGTATGCCGCAGTATACGCTCTTGCCGAGTGCCCATCGAGGTTGAACCCGTATCTTTCGTTGAACCTTGCGTTCGCTTCCTGTGAAATAGACCTTTTAAGATCTGGACTCCATCTGGCCTCTGCGAACACGTAGTCTCCCAGTTTACCTGTTCCCTCTACGAAGTATTGAGTAATGTGTCCCCCGTCTATTCCGATGAATGCTTTGCATTCGAAATCTAGTCTATGAAAAGTTTTTTGTAGCATAATAGAGTCTTCAGTGTACGTAGCCATGAAAACTACATCTGGCTGAGCTTTTTTAAGCTCCATTACTTCAGTGTCATATTGCAGTGATTTAGAATCGTATGGTATGTCTGCAACAAGTTCCCACTCTGAGTATTCAGGTTGTGTGAGTAAGTCCTTCCAAACATCACCTGCAGTTTTTCCAAAAAGAGTGTTTTCGTATAGCAATGCAACGGTTTTTACCGGTACTCCTTTGTCTTTCGCAAGCCATTTTAAGAAGTCGAAGGTGAACTTGCAGTAGAGACCGTCGTGTGGTGTAACTCTGAAGAAGTATTCCCATCCGTGTTCAGTTAACGTTATTGAAGTAGATCCTTCGTTAACATATGGTACTTTGTATCTTTCGGCGACAGGTGCAGAAGTGGATGTTGTGCCACTTAAGATGCTTCCCATTATAGCGCATACTCCATCTACCGTTATGAGCCTTTCAGCCTCATCTGCAGCTCTTTTAGGGTCTCCTTCACTGTCAGCGAAAATGATGTGTAGCAGGGCGCCATCAAGCGATTTCACTCCACCTGCTTCATTTATTTCATCAACTGCAAGTTCAATAGCATATCTGTCGTTTCTTCCTAATACAGCGTAGGCACCTGTGAGAGGATAGATTCCCCCTATTTTAACTTCTGTTACTAGAGGTTTTTGAGATGGAGGAAAGGCTGCGAAGTAGGCTGCAACAATTACAGCTATTGCAATGATTACGCTTACTACTACTGCTTGGATCTTAGTTATTGCTTCTTTCGAAGATAGTTTTTCCATTTGTTTTTCTCCTTTTTCATGTTTCTTGCGCCATCTTTTGCGCCTTTCTACTTCCTAATCGGAAATATTAGGAATGTAGGGCTTATTTTTTCAAATCTTCTATGGCCTTAATTATATTGTCAACTATGTAGTTGTGAATTTCCTTACCAGCTTCAGCTGTTGCTTTCTCTGGTTCTCCAGTGCATCCACCTGAAACGTCTTTTAGCTTTTCGACTTCGGCTTTTCGGCTAGGAACATATACTAAAGTATCCTCAGCTGCTCTGGGGTCTATGAAGTAAAGTTTCCTCTTCTGAGGCTTATGCCCCTTAGCTTTCTTCATCTCCACTAGTTCAGGATGTATGAAAAGCATGTGGGATGTTTCTAATTCGTCGGCGTGACCTATCATTCCAAAGTCAAGTGTTTTTGCAAGTTTTTCATCAATCTTCTTACCTATGTAAGCAGGATCAACTATCACAATACGAGCTTCTGTTTCTTCTTGAATTCTATCTGCAACCAATTGAAGCCAAGGAATGTTTACGATTCTGTGACCGTTGATGATGACAATTTTCTTGAAGCCATGGTGAACTAGGGATCTGCAAACGTCTGAAACAAGTTCTACTAGAACGTCTGGCCTAATGCTTATAGTTCCAGGTAGTGCCATGTGGTGTGGAGACCAGCCGAACCAAATTGGCGGAACAACCACAGCTCCAGTTTTTTTAGCAACATCCTCTGCCAGTTTTATGGCCACCATAGTATCGGTGCCTTCAGGTAGGTGCCAGCCATGCTGTTCTAAACTGCCAATAGGAACTATAGCTACATCACACTTCTGTAAAGTCTCCTCCACTTCACTCCACGTCATGTTTTGAAGCCGAAACTCTTTCGCTCTCTTTTCTGTTTCATTCATTTCATTCACTTTTTTAGTTTATAGTAGATGCGAATTTAAGCATTTCGTTCACCCCGCAGGGAGGTCATCATCTTAGAGTGAAAAGGCATATATTTTTTAAATTTGCTAATTCTTTCGGCTTCTTACGACAGACTTTTACCGTCCTCTCCTGTGGTGTCTGGCGCTTTCTTTCTATATCAGCTAACACGTCAGCAAAGCTTACGTCGATAACCTTTCTGAAAAAGGCATAGTTTTGACATCTATAACGAGTGCGCACTTTCATACGCTTCTTCTCTACATACCCCAATTTATGGAGTAGCCTCAAGAACTTTGCTGCCTCATTGGGAGTTAACCAAGGATTCCACAAATCCACTCCTTTATACCAGACACCGACCTGCATATATTTCCAACATTGAGCCTTACCCCTCAAATACTTCATATATTTTAATAACCTCCAATTTTAGTTTCATCTTCCATCTGAATAAAAATAAAAAATGGGGTTATTTGTATGGGACGTAGTCTTTTCCGAGGAGTTCTCTTGCAACGACTATCTTCTGGATGTTTAATCCTCCTTCGGCTCCTACGACATAAGACATTACGCCACGCCATGCGGATTCAAAGATATATTCTTTAGTGTACCCTGCTGCTCCAAACCAAATCATCGCTTCTTTGGCTGCTTCCAGAGCAAGGGAAGGACCTTTCCATTTAA
>DAOUTL010000208.1 GCA_030626685.1 Candidatus Bathyarchaeota archaeon
ACAAAACCAATATTGTTAACAGCGATGACTCTGAGAGCTTTCCAATCCCACCGGAACTCTCCCTTGTGGAGGACCCATGTAGACGGACCCAACGGAAGAGGCAAGCGTTAGGCTTGCTGCTTGTGATGGCGGGTTTACCCAAGCATTGGACACGGTGGGCGCGGGCGTAAAATCCCATGCCGAGAGAGCTTAACCTAGGGGAGCGTACCGCTCCACAGTGAAGTTAAGAGATAGGTTACGTGGGAAACACAAAAACGCCCGCGAAACAACCTTTATTTAAGGCGTCTCCGTGCAAAATTTAACTTCCGTAAAAAACCCCTTTTTTCTGTTTTCAGAACTTGTTTCCTCATCAAAGTCTGGAATCTCAGCCTTGCCTATTTGGTAACCAAAAATTTTTCTTTTTTGACACAAAACTACTGAGCCTTTTGTTTTCTGAAAGAGGTTAACGATAAAACAATTTTACGTGAAGTTTTAGGCATAAAATGAATACCCCCTCGTATTTGTTATGAGCACTGCACATTCTAGAGCTTGCGAAGAAAAATCTGTTAAGACCTCTAGATGTACGGCACAGTTTTCTTAAAGGATCTTACGTTTTCAGTTAGGATTAAGGGTTTTAAGCTGTTTGTTTCGTGAGTTCTTCATATTTATCGTTCAATTTACAAGTTTTTTCAATTTCTCGATAATGTATGTAATTGGCACCCGTGAATTCATACGTTTTTGCCAAAGTAGCTACGGTCTGCAGGCATGTCAGTTCTCGCTTGTCCATGCGCCTTAACTAACTACCTTAAAGCATCAGCTAGAATTTTTAAGGCTTCTTCTATTACTAAAAGAGGATTAGGTTGCTTAGAATACTTCAAGAAACAAATAGAATCCGCTACTCAAAACTAGAACATTAAGATAGTTACTTCTTCTGTATGTGTTTAGCTCATGAACCTTGATCTCGGAGATTTGCCTCTTTTTCAGTAAAATAAGTTCAAATTTTCGAGTTTTCACCTCACCTATCAGACACCTCATTAAAGCCAAAATCAGCATCCTTTTTGCGTTTACGGCTCGTTTTTCAATTTTAACCTTCCACGAGCTAAACACATACCTTCTTCTATATCTATCTTTTAGTCTTATATTCCCGAATTCCTTCAGCGTTTTTTCCTTTTGGTTGTAACAAGTGAAACATCAGATCGCATACTCTACAATAAAAAGCGTCTTCTTGACAGAAAGGCTAAGACTTTTTAATTTAGATAGTTGTTTTGGTTAGGATAGCACTGGGATTTTGGCTACTTATGCTTGTTTCAATTTCAATTAGTTTTCTTACGTGTTTCGATCGGATGCGGATGTATTGTTGTCTGCTGATTTTCTTTGACAGATAAAGTGTGTCAAGCCTGTCTAAGTAGGCGTTTACTTCTGACCTTTCACGCTCCAATTCCTTGTTTTGTTGTTTGATGTCTTGGACGATTAGGCCGTCTCTCATCTGAAATGTTCTGTCGGTCATTTCGGCTACTTGCTGGTCGTGTGTGACTATTATGAAGGTCTGCTGGTCATCCTCGTTCACCCGGTTGATCAAATCCATAAGCAACATTGAGTTTTTGCTATCAAGGTTTCCCGTCGGCTCGTCCATCAAGACAACTTTTGGGTTATTGGCTAAGGCCCTCGCTACGGCTATCCTCTGTTGCTCTCCACCGCTTAATTCATAA
>DAOUTL010000122.1 GCA_030626685.1 Candidatus Bathyarchaeota archaeon
AATAACACAGCTATGTTGAAAACGACCTTTTTTCCAAAGCTCAAAAGGGGGCTATATTCCGCTGCAATTAGTTCACTTTTGTTGAACCCAGCGGATTAAAACAATGTTCTGCGTAATCATATGCAAATTTCCACGAGACAAATCGTATCCATGGTGGCGGCGCTGAACCAGTTGTTGTTGACGATTTTCAGCGGGCTCTCTCCGGTTCTGACCACATAAAAACATAGGGGGTAGGGGTAGGTAAAATGGCGAAGTTTCCACGTCTATTTTTAATCATTAAGGGGTAGTGTAGCTTAAATACCGTTGCAACCAAGCCTTATGAAAGCCCCAGCTTCCTCGCTGTCTCACTCCAGCTTTTCATGAATTTCTCTCGGCTGATGGCTTCACTTGGAAGCTTGGCTGTTTCATGGCATGTGCAGAGAGACTATTAAGCGTGGAAGCGTGCACGCACACAAACTACAAAATAACGACAGAAGATTTCTCCACAAATGTTAAGAACTAAATCGGATGAGATGATAGTGTGAATCGAATTGAAAAAAGTTGTTTCTGCAATGGTATTAACGCTGTTTTTAATTGGCGTGTTAACATATGCGTTTACCATTCAACTAGTTAAAGCAAGTGGGATTATTTATATTAGGGCCGATGGAAGCATAGACCCACCGGATACACCGATACAACGAGATGGCAACATCTACACATTAACCGGAAGCATCACAAGCGATACAGATGGAATTGTCGTTGAGAGAAGCAACATAATAATCGATGGAAACGGACACCTGGTTCAAGGCTCGAGAAGCGGGTACGGATTTACTTTATCTGGCGTAAGTAACGTAACAATCAAGAACACGAATATCAAGGGCTTTGTGCATGGGATCTACCTTAACTTGGCTTTTTATAATATTATTTTTAGAAACAATATAACAAATAACGTATGCCAAGGCATACGTGCTAATAGCTCCTCATACAACAGCATTTTGGAAAATAGCATAACAAAAAACACCTACGATGGAGGAATCAGATTCTTCAACTCTTCCTATAACGCTGTGCTTGAAAATGAGATAAAACAAAACCTTGGAGGAGGAATTGTTATTGTCGACTTTTCTTCACATAATAATGTTTCCAGGAATAACATAACAGAGAACACACTCTCCGGCGTTCATATTTATAACGCTTCTTATAATATCATCTTCGAAAACAGTATAGACGACAACTCTAACGGTGGTGTTGAGCTCATTTTCGCTTCAAATAACAGAATAGTTGAAAACGACATAACATCAAACTTTAGGTATCTCACTAATGGCATTTGTCTTTCAGGTTCTTCTAATAACTATATTGTTAGAAACAACATAACGACAAGCTATAGCTACGGCATAACGTTAGTGAGATACTGCAGTGACTCTTCAAATAACAATATTATTTTTGGAAACAACGTAGCGAACAATGGTAATGGCATTTACCTCCTTTCATCTTCTGACAACAGCATTTACCATAATAATTTTATAGACAACAGCTTACAAGCGTATGTCAACCCATATGCTGATCCTTCAATTAATGTTTGGAATGATGATTATCCTTTTGGGGGCAACTACTGGAGCGACTATAATGGAACAGACCTGTTTAGCGGTCCATTTCAGAATGCGACTGGAAGCGACGGAATGGGCGACACACCGTACATTATTGACGAGAACAATATTGACCGTTACCCGCTAATGAACCCGTGGGTGCAGCCTGAACATGAACTCGTTGTGTCAATGGCGGCTCCGTCTGCCTTGAAGCTTGGAAGCTCATCATCGCTGAATGCAACGGTTACGAACGAAGGAACAAACGATGAGACGCTTATAAAGTTTTCACTTCTCATAAATGGCACAACAGTAAACTCTACAACGATCGCTCTTCTACAATCAAGTAGTTCATATACACTTAAGTATTTATGGACTCCGACAATTGAGGCCGCATATAATATAACTGCCTACGCTCATCCAGTGCCCGACGAAATATACGTAGAAAATAATAGAGTAAGTAAGTTGTGTACTGTTTCAGCAACAATTATAGTTCCAGACACTTATCCAACAATTCAAGCTGCAATAAACGCCGCAAACTCTGGAGATACAATACTTGTTAAGGAAGGAACATACTACGAACATGTAGTTATAAACAAGTGTATTACACTAATTGGAGAGGACAGAGACAGAACTATTATTGATGGAGCCTCTACCGGAACCGTTATGAACATAACAGTTAGCAAAGTCAACGTCACAGGCTTCACGATACAAAATAGTGGGGATCATTATGATCACGGTATCTACGTGTTTTCGAGTTTCTGCAATATAACTTATAACATCGTTAAAAATTGCCGCTATGGAATAAAACTCGATAATTCAACAGACATCATCATATCTGGAAACACGGTGACAGAAAGTTCGTTTGTTGCAGTAAAAATGGATGGATCTTCAAAAAACACTTTATCACGTAACAACATAACAAGTAACAGGTACGGCATCGGGCTCGATTATTCCTTAGATAACACTATCGCAGGAAACAACATAACAAATAATGATGAGGGAGGTATAGGACTTTACCGTTCTCCTAACAACGTCATCTCTCTAAACAACATAACAAACAACAGAAAAGGGATAGGCATCCCAGATTATCCTTCTACCAACATCACAATCTACGGAAACAAAATAACAAATAATGAGTACGGCATCATACTCATCGGTTCTGGAAACAAAATTTACCATAATAACTTTATAGACAACACCCAACAAGCATATTTTATGCTGGGGTCTACCCAGCCGAACGTTTGGGATGATGGCTATAGTGGTAACTTCTGGAGCGACTACACTGGCGTTGATGCAAACGGTGACGGCATAGGCGACACACCATACATAATCAACGCAAATAACAAGGACCGCTATCCGCTTATGAACCCATGGACACCGTCATGGGTGCCACCAGAACATGTTACTCCGACTCCTCCCGAAGTGCAGGTTGGCGTCAAGGCTGGCGACTGGATAAAAGTTGATTATACTATTAGCGGTTGGCCTGCTGGACAGCCGTATCCAGAATGGCTGAAGGTGGAGTTCCTAACAGTTGAAGGAACAAACGCTACTATACGCGTGACGATGCACATGTCTGATGGAACAGAGCAGAATGCAACAGTGCCTGTGGATGTTGTGGCTGGCGGCCAAGCCTTAGGGCTTTCAGGTTTTGTTATTCCCGCCAACCTAACAGTTGGAGACACTATTTTCATGAGTGGTTACGGTAACGTGACAATAGAGGGTGAGACAACAAGAACATATGCTGGAGCAAGCAGAACAGTGGTTTACGCAAGTATTTCGCAGTATGGAACCCAGCTCACCTATTACTGGGATAAACAAACAGGAGTCCTCGTGGAATCATCAGGAACTTCAGACGGCATGACCATAACTGCGAAGGCAACGGAGACAAACATGTGGCAACCAGAGCTCTTTGGGCTTGATCTAATCCTTCTCTACAGCTTAATAATAGTGACTATAGTCGTAGTGGCGGCTGTAGCATTCCTTGCGATACGCAGAAAGAAGAAACCTCCAGAAGAACTCGAGAATCCACAGTCTTAGAAGTCACGTAAAACTCTCTTTTTCGTGCAATACCGAGGACCCTTTATTTTATAATCTTCCTGCGAGAAACATTAAAGGAGATAATATCATAGTGAGTTGTGGTGAATGGCTTGTTTTTTCAAATAGTATGATGCGATTCCTCCTATGAGAAGGAGGCTCCCGGCGATCGCCAGAGGAATTGCATATTGTCTGTAGGGGTGAAGTGTAACTCCGCCAAGTTTTGGAGGGCCACTGCTAACATAATAGATCCATGCTATTAAACTGCCAAATAAGCATATGGCGCTGAATAAGAAACATGACGACGAAATTATGGTTGAATACGTCATTCTAACGTGTTTCTCACGTTGTTTGATTGTTGCAACTAATCCTAAACTTCCTGCTACCACGGGCACGAGTCCGTTTAAACAAAAGTTAAGGAAAATTACGGCTGGAGACCAGCCCCCAAGTGGCAGAAAGAATGAAGCAAGTATAGAATTGTTGTGTGGAATCAAGCCCATGAAAGCTCCGAAAATTATCGCTATTATAGCTGGGGCAGATGAGTGAGTTGCCCGACGCATCGATAAACCGCTTACAATAAATAAGAGTCCTACTGCTGAGTCGATTAAACCTAAAAGACCTGTAAGCCC
>DAOUTL010000196.1 GCA_030626685.1 Candidatus Bathyarchaeota archaeon
AATCTATCAAGATATGGAGTCAAGTTTCACCAAGAAAAGCCAGAAGATTGCTGAACTGGAAGCAAAAGTCGCTGACCTTGATACGGTGAACAAAAAAATAGAGGAGTATGAAAAGACCTCTGTTATTAATCAGCAGAAGGCTACTCAAGTCAAGATACCGCCGTATCCCAAAAAAGAACTGTTTTACGAAGACCCTGAAAAGTATCATCAAGAAATGAAAGAACACTATGACGCTAAACTAAATGCAATGGTGACACCTTTGTATGGACAGAACTGGAGTACACAAAAGCAGAATATAGTTAGTAAATTGGAGAAGTCAACTGAAAAAGACATTGTACCTTATAAAGATGTAGAAGTTGAAGTCGAATCAAGAGTAAGAAGAAATCCTGCTATAGTGAACCAGTACGGTCTGAACGCAAGGGAATTTTTCTATAACCAAATCAGGAATGAACAGCTTCCTCAAAAGATAGACGAAATAAAGGACAACGCTAAGGAAGAAGCAAAACTTGAGTTGGCGGAAGAAAACAACGTAAACAGTGAATCACAGATAATGTCTTCCGATATCAACACAAGTAAAAGGGAGAGTACACAAGTCGATTTTAAAGAACAGCTTGATAGTGGAGCTGACCCCAATAAGGTCATTGAAGCCATCAAGAAAAAACATGGAATCACTCGTGACATCTAAAGGGGAATACTAAATAGGAAGTGATTATAATGGCATGGGATGTTGGAGCAGCAGCCGCAAATTTAGCCAGAGCAGGCGGAGTTTCAAGTGGAGCAGCCGCCGCAGATATTAAGACATTGTATAAGGCTATTTATCTAAAAAATAGACAGCCTGAGTTAGTTTATCAACAGTTTGCACAAAAACAGGCAGACACTGATATTCCTTTAAGTAAAGGTGACAACATCGAGTACACCAGATATGCACCTTTAGATGATTATAACCCAGATTCAAGGGCTTACGCATTACTTGCAGAAGGAACGACCCCTAGTCCAGAAACATACTACGCCCAGACAGTCACCGCTGTCTTGGATGAGTATGGTAGTTTTGTCCAACCTTCATCTCGAAGTTGGCTGACCGCCTTTGACCCAAAACTTGGGGGTCTGATAAGATTACTGGGAGTACAGAGTGGCAAGACTCTAAACCTGAAGATACAGAACGTACTCGCACAAGGATTTATGCCAATGAGAGGAGATAGTGACACTAACTATCAAGGAACTATAGTGTTTGCATCGGGTACAACTACCGTACCTGTATTTGACTCTCTACCAGCAACGATCGCATCAGATACCACAAGTTCATCTGGTGTTGTTGTGTTCCTCGACGGGAAGAATCAGGGTATAACAAGGACTTATGTAGGAGCAAGTTCTACTTCAATCACTATAACTGCTTTACCACATACTCCTACTGCTGATGACACTGCATGGATATGTGACACTACTGGACTCACCACAGGAGATAAGGTAACTCCTGAGTTAATCAAAAAGGCAGTAGCAAAACTTGAAGAACAGGAAGCACCTATGTTCCCAGATGGATACTATCATGCAATAATCCCAGCAGGTGGAATGAAGTATGACTTTATGAATGACACCGAATACATCAATTTAAAACATTACGCCGCACCAAAAGATTTATACAGAAATTTAGTTGGTGAGTTTAATGGTGTTCGTTTCCATAAAGACTCTCATCCTTACAGACACACCGCCGGGACTATAGGAACTTATGTAGCGAGTGCAGCCCCAAGAATGCTCTCTATTTTTGGAACTGATGCTTTTGGTAATGTGAAGTTGGCAGGGAAAGACCAGAAGTTCTATATTAACCCTCCTCCTGAAGAAGGAACTACTACCAATCCGTTAGGGATGTTCGGAACATTGGGTTGGAAGAATATGTATGCACCGCTCGTCCTCAACGGATCGTGGGGCGTAAATCTCTTTTGCGTACCAACTGTGGTATAATTAACTAAATTAACTTGAACAAATAACCAAATTAGAAGCGGGCAGGACGAAACTCCTGCCTGCGTAAAAAAGGAGTGATTTTAAATGTCTCAGACAATTAGTAAGACAATAGGAGAGGGAGATGGCAGAGGCGAGCTTTAT
>DAOUTL010000092.1 GCA_030626685.1 Candidatus Bathyarchaeota archaeon
ACACCGTCGCACTATTATCTGCGGCACCGATACCAAACCCAAGGGTCAAGTCTGTCAAGCGATTCATCGTAGGCGGTGAACCCCCAAGCCCAATTAACCCGCCTCGAGGGTGCAGGTTCCACCCAAGATGTAGTTACGCAACAAAAGAATGCTCGTCTCAAGAACCCCGACTTCTCGAGGTGGGGAAAAACCATTATGTAGCTTGCCATAGAGCCCGTGAACTCGATCTTTCAAGTTATACTAGAGAGCTCTGGAGAATTATGGAGGGAACAAAAGCTGAGTTGGAAAGATAAATTGTCGAAACCCAAGTACGCAGTGAAGGTAAGGTATAACGTATGGATTCCAATGAGAGACGGCGTAAGGCTTTCCGCTGACATGTATATGCCAGACAAAGAAGGGAAATACCCTGTTCTTTTGATGCGCACCTACTACGGGAAGTGCAACGTAACCAGTGAGATGAAAGAGTTCGTCTCATACTTCGTTGAACATGGATACGTTGTAGTTATCCAAGACTGCCGAGGAAGGTACGACTCGGAAGGAGAATTTTACATTGAAATCAGCGACTTTAATGATGGATACGATACCGTAGAGTGGTGTGCAACCCAAAAGTGGTCAAACGGTAAAGTTGGGATGTTTGGCTGTTCTTACCCCGGCTGCATTCAGTGGTCTGCTGCAATATCAGGAAATAAGCACTTAATATGCATTGTTCCCAGAGATGCTACTTCCGACGACTATTTCAACGGGGGATTCATGCATAGTGGAGTAGTTCAAGGATGGTTAGGATGGTGCATCCACACAGCTGGACGCACCTCAAGAAATAACCTCATAAAGGAGATTAACTGGTACAAAGTCTATAAACATCTGCCTCCCATAAAATTGGATGAGCATTTAGGATTTAACTTCCCATGGTGGAAGGACTACTTTAAAAATCCTTGCTATGGCAAGTATTGGGAGAGAATGAGCTACGAAAATAAGCATCATCTAGTATCAGTTCCATCTTTGAACATTGGCGGGTGGTATTCAATCACGGATATTGACGGCACCATTAGAAACTTTTTGGGAGTGGTTCAAAAAGGGAAAAAACTGCCTTCAGAGACTCACCATAAGCTTCTAATCGGACCTTGGCCGCACTGTAAAGCTGTGAGTTCCCTTGGAGAACTTGACTTTGGGAAAGATGCTAAACTGGATTTGAAAGAAGTGCACCTTAAATGGTTCGATTATTGGCTTAAGGGAAAAAACACTAACATAATGGAAGAACCACCTGTTAAATACTTCTTAATGGGAGCCAATAAGTGGTGTACAGCGCATGAGTGGCCTCCTGAAGGAGTTTCTTACGTTAAATATTATCTTCATAGTGGAGGAAAAGCTAACAGCCTCTTAGGAGATGGATTACTCAACACAGGGCTCCCCGAAAATGAAATTGCTGATCAATTCACATATGATCCTGGAAATCCCGTTCCCTTTCTTATTTTCGACTACAGACCTGAAGAAGAAGTAATTCTCGATCAAAAGGTTGTAGAACGTAGAGATGATGTTCTAGTATATACTGCCCCTCCACTTGAAGAGGATTTAAATGTTGTGGGCCCCATTCGTGCGAGGATATATGCTTCATCATCAGCGGTAGATACGGACTTCGTCGCCAAACTCGTTGATGTGCATCCCAACGATACAGCAGTATTCCTCACGATTGGTGTTGTTAGGGCCCGATATCGAAAGTCTTTCGAGAAGCCTGCATTCATAAAGCCTGGAGTGGTGTACGAATATGATATCGACATGTCAAATACCGCGAATCAGTTTAAAAAGGGACATAGGATAAGACTTGAAGTTTCAAGCAGTGCATTTCCTTTTTTCCTAAAAAACCAGAACACTGGAAAAAACATTGGAACTGACACCGATAGCATAGTGGCAAGGCAGAGAATTTATCATAACAAGAATTATCCATCGCATCTTCAGCTTCCAATTTTGAAGAAGCCAGCCTATCATACACAAAAAGAAAAAAGCTGTTAGCTTCTTTTTAGAATGCTTCCACTTCTTATTCCGGTGTGGACTCCTTCTTCGACAACTGTTTTTCCGTTGATAATCACATGTTTTATTCCTTCAGGATATGAGTGGGGATTCTCAAAAGTAGAAGTGTCTTTAATGAGCCGATAATCAAACACAGTTATATCCGCCTTCATTCCAGGACGTATTAAGCCTCTATCCCAAAGTCTAAGCTTCCAAGCTGGCATGCTGGTCATTTTTCTTATTGCATCTTCAAGGGTTAAGATTCTCTTTTCTTTAACATATTTGCAGATTATTCTTGGAAAAGTTCCGTAAAATCTAGGATGAAGCTTTCCTTCTCCAAATTTGGTAATTCCCCCGTCGCTTGAAACAATTGACAAGTGGTTTTTTAAGATGCACTGAACATCTTCTTCACACATTCCACCTACAACTACCATAGCTGAACAGCCGTCTTTTTCAAGTATTTCGAACATGATTTCATATGGATCTCTTCCAACTTCTCTTGCTATCTGAGATATGGACTTTCCCTCAAACATCTTGTAGTTTTCGCTGTAAGCCAATAAAGTACCTTCCATCCCAGAATCATAAACTATGTTTTCCCATTCTAAACTGGGTTTCTTCAACTCTTCAACAATCTTCTTTCTGTTAGCGGATTCTTTAATCATAGATTCTGTTTCATCTATTCCTCCCTCACGCACCCATGGTGGCATAAGAGCTAGAAGGCCAGTCATAGCTGCAGTGTATGGATAAACATCGCATGTCACTTCAACTTTTCTAGTTCTTCCACAAGCTATAAGATCCAAAGCAACTTGAGAAAGCCCCCAGTTTCTGGAGCCAGAAGCTTTCAAATGAGATATTTCCACGGGAACTCCTGCAGATTCCCCTATGTGAATTGCTTCAGTCACTGCTTCCAAGAGCAAATCAGATTCATTTCTAATATGAGAAGCGTAGATGCCTCCGTATTTACCAACAATTTTAGCTAGCGACACTATTTCATCTGTCTTGGAAAAGACTCCTGGAGCGTATATGAGGCCTGTGCTAATTCCGAAGCATCCAGCTTCCATAGCTTCTTTAACGTAGAGCTTCATTTCTTTCAGTTCTCGGCTGCTTGGGTCTCTCCCTTCCATTCCCAACACAGCTTCCCTAATGGTTCCATGACCCACTAAAGCAGCGATGTTTATTGAAGGCTTAGCCTCTTCCAAAGCTCCAAGGTATTCTTCGAAAGTGTTCCATTTAAAGGATACTTCCTTGCTATACGGTTCCCATTCTTTTAGAAGTAATTTGCGATTTATGTCTGAAATAGGAGCTACACTTGATCCGCAGTTACCTATAACAATTGTAGTTACACCTTGCATGACATAGTTGTCCGCAGTGGGAACCAACACAACACTTGCGTCACTATGATTATGGATGTCTATGAATCCTGGTGCTACAATTAGCCCTTCGCAGTCTAGAATATTCTCTGCTTTGACTCCGGATAAGTCACCAATTTTAACAATACTATCTCCTTCAATTCCAATGTCACCTTTGAATAAAGGGGCTCCTGATCCATCTGCAACCAAGCCGTTTCGCAATATTAAATCATACATAAATAATTCCACCTCATCCTATAGCTTCTATTCTTTTCTTAAAGGCTTCTCTTATTTTATCAATGTTAGGTTCAATTTGGAAGGGGCTTCTAGATATTTTTCTTGCTGTTTCAGGATCTTTTAAGCCGCTTCCAGTTATTATGCACACTACTTTTTCTTCTTTATCAATTATGCCTGCTTGAATCATTTTTGGAAGAGCTGTCAAACACGCAACTCCTGAAGGTTCCCCGAAGATTCCTTCAAGTAGTGCTAGCAGCTTGATTGCCTCTATAATTTCTTCGTTAGAAGTGTATTCTGCGTATCCATTTGATTCTTTTAAGGCTTTGAGAGCTAAGGGGGCATCGTAGCTCCATCTACTCACTAATCCTTCGGCAATTGATTCGCAGTCATTTTCTAAAGGTGAAGCTGCTCCCTTTCTGAATCCATCAACTATAGGTGCTCCTCCAAGTGGTCCAACTGCAACCATTCTAGGTAAATCCTCTATTAAGCCCAGATTCTTCATCTCTTTGAACCCCTTCCACATTCCATATAAGTGGGTTCCATTACCCACATTGTCTATGATCCAATCAGGAGCTTTCCACCCTAATTGCTCACACAGCTCATAAGCAATAGTTTTGTCTCCTTCCACCCTAAATCTGTTGTATCCTGGACTTGACTCGAAGATGTCTAATTGCTTAACTGCTTCAACATGGAGCTCAAAGATCCTCTCAAAAGTTTCCGAGATTAAGAAAGTACTAGCTCCGTACACTGTGCACTGAGAGATCTTCCCCTTAGAAGTAGTAGCTGGCATAAAGACGAAACATCCTAAGCCAGCTTTAGCAGCATAAGCAGATAGAGAAGCAGCAGCATTTCCAGAAGACACGCATGAGACGTACTTTTTTCCGAACTCCAAAGCTTTGTTTATGGCTAAAACAGTTTCACGATCTTTAAACGAGTGTGTTGGATTTTGAGTTTCGTTTTTTAACCATAAATTGTTGATACCCAACTTCTCAGAAAGACGTTTACATCTTATTAGGGATGTCCCTCCTTCACCTAGAGTTACGACTTTCTCTTTGTCGAGATCTAATAGCTCTCTGTATCTTAGAAGGTTGAATGGTTTTTTAGAAAAAGTCTTTTTGCTAACGCAGTTTGCTAGTGCTTCATAGTTATACTGAACCTCTGTGATTCCCCGAAACACAGAAATTCCCTTGACTTTGTCTACTCCACATTTTGGACAGACGAAATATTCAGGCTGTAGAGGAAAAATACTTCCACAATTTACACATTTTAAGCCAGTTGCATACATCTCTTCCAACAACCTATCGCAGGCTAATTTAAATGGTTTAAAAAAAGTTTAACGTTAATCTAAGGTTTTCCCTTGCAAATTAACACAATGTGGAATTACACCCTGTTCAGGCATGAGGTTTACCATCTGTATGGATGGGAGCACAGGTGGGGAGGAGATCAACATAATCCTACTGAGAAAATTCCAATCTTATACAGAAAATCCTCACATTGAATATAGAAAGCGAATTGAAGAACTCGCAGAGGACAATCCATAACAGAATCCAATAAAAGAAAGGCTAACTCAAAAGGATGAATAAGGGTTTTGATATAATGGTTTATTGGTAAGACATTTTAGTATGGTTTTTAGACTCTATTTAAAGTTTACAATCAGTTCTTCCGGATCCCTGATTTCAGAAAGTTCTTCGCTATTGATGCAGAGAATATCCTTGTTTAGCGGTTTTTGTCCTTCTGTTATGAGAATTGGATGCGCTTGGACAACTCTGCTGACACTCAAAATTTCGTTGACCCTTCGATCTAATTCTCGTTCTTTGTTATTTGCAACTCCGCCGATGATTTTCATTTTTCCCTCTTGAACATTAATTATGAAGTCGAAGGGAGCCCTCTTGAATGTTGCAACATTGTAGTGGGCAAGTTTTCTGAAGATTTTTTGAAGAAGCTTGTTTTTGGTGATGGCACGTTTGGCAGTGGTCAACAAACGTTTCAAGAAAAGAATTCGCAAAATCGGTAGCTGGTGAAAAAATTTGAGAATAATCGCTATATCTGACATTTACTCAGACATAAGCGTAGTCCAAGACCTCAT
>DAOUTL010000161.1 GCA_030626685.1 Candidatus Bathyarchaeota archaeon
ATTGATAACACCCCAATACGGCCCAAGAGTTAGACTATGCAAGATTTTCACAGATCTTCCACTGGAACCCGACAAACCCATAGAGTTCGGCGTAAAAGAATTCTGCAGAAAATGTAAGTTATGCGCTAAACATTGTGAGACAAAAGCGATTTCAATGGATGATGAACCAAGCTTCGAAGTAGCATGTCGATCCAATAATCTAGGAGCGTTGAAATGGTATGTGGATGTTGAAAGATGCTACCTTTACTGGTGCGAAAACGGCATAGACTGCTCCACATGCGTAAAGGTTTGCCCGTACAACATAGCCTCAGCAAGAAAGACCAACGTGGCCCCTAAAGAATTCTGGAACCTTGTGCAACCTTAAAACTCCGAAAGGTTTCAAGGAGATAGATTTACACTTGAAATGTTGGCGCGGGGTGATAGATTGAAGCCAACGTTCAAACCATCACCGATTGATTTGCTTACACATCTCTAAGTTTATACTGTATAAATAAGTTTAAAAATTATGAACTTACTCTCTTGTTAATAATGGAGGAAATTAAGTTTGGATGTTTTTGACGCTATTCAGAAAAGGAGATCAGTTAGATCGTATGAGCCTACGCCAGTTCCGGTTGAGAAACTTAGGAAGGTTTTAGAGGCGGCTAGACTGGCTCCATCAGCCGGAAACATTCAACCTTGGCACTTTATTGTAGTCATAGACCCGGATAAGAGAAGCAAGATCGCTAAGGGATGTACTTTTGGTCGTTTCTTGGCAGAGTCTCCCGTAGTTATTGTTGGATGTGGCGATCAGAGGGCTTCCCCCCGCTGGTACGCCATTGATACATGCATTGCCATGGAAAACCTTGTGCTCGCCGCCACTGGTGAAGGACTTGGAACATGCTGGATAGGCAACTTCAACGAAAAACAAATCAGAGAAATGCTGAAAATACCAAGTCATCTGAAGGTTGTCGCGCTTTTGGCTTTAGGCTTTCCAAGAAAGAAACTGGACATTTCGGCAAAGCTGGCTCACTTGTTGAGACCTAGAAAGAAATTGGAGAAAATAATCCACTTAGAAGAGTATGGCAAAAAGTTTACAGTTCCCTTATAGAATGTTGTGTGGCACCGACCGGTTTCTAACTTTCTACTGTATAATTTGGCTTTGATTCTATAAGTTCTAAATTTTCTTATTTGGTTAGAAAGTTATAAGGTAAGAACTCTTAGTATTTTATGGTGAATTGTACATGTTAAAATGTCCTAAATGTGGTGTAGATTCAGCTATGCATAGAGCTACAGTGAGAGTTTGCCCTAAATGCGGTCGTATACTTGATGCCGAAGAGTTATTTCGACTACTCAAAGAATTAGAAGTTAGCGAGGATACTATTGAAAAAGTTAAAAACGAATTTCAATTGAAAAGAATTCTTTCTTAGATCAAGTAACACGAGACCACACAATTTTTACTTTCTTTACTTTCTAATTTATAAATTCAATTGAAATTTTATAAGCTTCTACCAATTTTTCATTTTGGTTATAAAGTTATAACTTAGAAACTCGTAGTTTAAACAACTTCTTTGCAAAAAGAAGCCAAAAAATTGCTTATCTTTTGATTTTTTAGTGGCGCGGGGTGCGGGATTTGAACCCGCGCGGCCATCACTGACCACAGGCTTAGCAGGCCTGCCCCCTACCAGGCTAGGGCAACCCCGCACGAACCAATTTGATTTTATTAGTTGGATTATTTTTGTGTTTCGTGTTGGCAACGTTTTTACCTTTCAGAATAGTATTAGAGAGTAAGGTGAAAGATTAGGTGAGTGAGTTTGTCTTCGTTGAGTGATGCTGTAAAGCGGACAAGTGATGTGCTTAGGCTTGGGGCTTCGATGCAAGTTTTGGATTACGAGCAGCGTTTCTCATCACTTAAAAACCTTTACGATGGTTTGCTTTCAAACCTTATAACAACGGGTTTTGACTGTAAAGAGACCTGGGAAACCGCGAAAGAATTTTTCGGTGCTCCTAGTGTTCGTTTTGCTGGTGTAGACGGAACCATGTATTCGCGTCCGTTGTTTGACATGGTGATTTTCTTCGGCGGTGCTTATGCTTCAACCGGCACCGTAACTTTTTCAGAAAATGATAAGCCGAGGGTTGAGTATGATGAAAGGATGCTTCAGCAAGGCGCTGGCATCTCAAGCGTTGTGCCAGTTTACATTAACGAGATTCCAGACATAGACCAGACTTTTTTTGAGGTTGAGCAGCTGCTAAGGGATGAAGCGATAATAAGTAATGCAACGATTGCGAATTGGATAATGACTTTCGCTGAGTATTATCTTGCTTACAAGCTTGCCACAGACCCAGACCAGAATGTACGCATCATCCTTTTGGATAGAAGCCTGTCCATTGAACGTGCAAGCCTACTTTACGATACCTCAAAGCATGAGTTGTGGAAAGCGAAAAGCAGCATACTTGGATACAAAATTGACGATGAACCCATTGACGTTAACGATTTAACTATCGCAAGACAGTACGT
The DNA here is from genome assembly GCA_030626685.1 of Candidatus Bathyarchaeota archaeon. Classification (GTDB taxonomy): domain Archaea; phylum Thermoproteota; class Bathyarchaeia; order Bathyarchaeales; family Bathycorpusculaceae; genus DAOUTL01. The sequence goes on from DAOUTL010000161.1 coordinate 2,495, forward strand.
TTGCAATCAAGCCTTAGGTTTGCCGCCTCCAAGGGCCGACCACCTTCGTTACGCGATAATTCACTTGGCTAAGCAAAGGGGAACGCTGACCGAGAAGCAGATTCTAGCCGAATTCGGCATAACAGAGGAGAAAAGAATCAAAAGAGTAAAGCGATATCTTAAACACTTGGTTAAAAGGGGTATTTTAAACGAGAAGAATGGGATTTATACATTAAATTCTAAGTATGCAACAACTTGGGAACGCGTCAGAAAGCTTGTTACAAGCTTAGGCGACCGATTCTTTTTCACGAAAACATTGGAAACTGAAACAGCTAGTCTGATGAAAATTTTGAAGAACGACAAAGAGCATTGGTTAACAACCCTTGACATTGCTTTTCTCACGCTTTTCACGTTGCAGATGCTTACGGAGGAATGTTGGAACAGACGCATCTTGCTCATAGGCATGACAAAGGACACTGCTGCGAGGGACTTTAAACGACAGTTAATCCCGATAATGCATAATGAGGGCTTATTGAAAACGGCTATTTCGCAGGAGGAGTTTGAAAAACTGCCGAACACGGACCGTATGATACTGCAGTCAGCCAGCATCTTCAACACGGAAAAAATCAAGCCGCCATGGAGCCTAATAGAGTATGATTCCGCATTTAGAACAATGGTTCCAGACAGGAAAAACCGCAGGGGCTACATTTCCGGAGCCATAAAAAACAAAAT
>DAOUTL010000025.1 GCA_030626685.1 Candidatus Bathyarchaeota archaeon
ATTGCAAGGGGTTGTGGGTCATGTATTACCGTGTAGTCGTAATTTAAGTTAAGTATGTTAGCGTTCATTTCGTTGTATTGTAGATAAATTCTCTTCGCTTCTTCTGTTAGCATTTTTGTCATTCCCTGGAGAGCGTTATGAATTGTTTTAGTAACGCCAAAGAATTCATCGGAGCCTTTTATCACTTTCCATTCAGCGTTTAACCCCACACTTTTCATTAGTGGAACAAGTCTCTGCAAAATTTCTGCCACTCCACCGCCAAACATTGTAGAATTAACATTAACCACGGATTTTCCCTTCAACTTTCTGGCCAGGGCTTCTATCCGATTAATCTCCTCCTCTCCAACGATTTCCTTATAATCGTCGAATTGAACTTTGCTTAATTGAGCATTCTCCAACATGAAACAAGCCTCAAATGCGAATTGTACGCGTCTAAACCATCTATGAGTATGATGAAAGTTATATAAAAATGGCAACGAAAACGTAAATTGCACTTGCGACGCTGGTTATCATGGCTATACTAGTTTTCTGCAAGCACCTTATGGTATGCCAGTTCAGTCTTAAGTAAGATTAGCGGTCTCAAAAGACTTACACCGACAATAACAGTGATTGGTCCTTGGGCTGGAGCCGAGATGGATGCTTTTTATAGGCTCATATCGTAAATATGCTATTTGCAGGAGTTACTTGCACTTTTTCCTTCGTTACTGTGACATTTATGGTTTTTCTGTGCCAGTTTACTTTGAATTCCATTTTTTTCCATTTCTGGGGCAATCGTGGATTGAACGTAAGCTTTCCTTTGTGTATCTTCATGCCGGCGAAACCCATAATTGCAGCTTGCCATGTTGCACCCATACAACCAGCATGAATTCCCAATCTTGTGTCTCCTCGATTATCGTCCAAGTCCACTCTTACAGCCTTTAGAAAATTTTGATACGCTTTCTCATGATCTCCTATTTCGGCACCTATGATAGCATATATGCTTCTTGACAACGATGAGTCGTGAGTCGTCCTAGGTTCGTAATAATCATAATTTGCTTTCTTCGTCCGTTTATCAAACTCATCGCTTAAAAGAAATTGTAACAAGATTACATCCGCCTGCTTTACTAAAGTTGCTTCGTTTATTCTTTCCAGAAGTTCTATCGGAACGACGTATGCGTTTTGTTTATGGGGCTCACCAATCATAATATCTTCGAGTTTGAAATATCCCTCAAACTCTTCGTATACTCCCGTGCTCTCATCATAGGGGACATATATGTTATCAGCAACTTTCTTCCACTCTTTTAATTCACTATCCTCTAAAGCTATTTTCTGCTTCAGCCGACTCCAAACATCCGGATAAGACGTTTTGAGCTTCTTAACGCATTCAAGCGCTTTCTTTAGATTCCGTCTCGCCATAAAGTTTGTGAAGACGCTGTTGTTGACGTGGACATGATATTCGTCTGGGCCGATTACCTTATTGATCACATAGAAGCCCCTTTGAGGATCAAAGTCAGCTCTGCTTGCCCAGAACCTCGCTGTTTCAAGCAGTATTTCCGCGCCGTATTTCGTTAGAAATTCGTCATCTCCTGTTGCGTCATAATAATGGCATATTCCAAACGCTACATCGGCCACGATGTGTTGTTCCTCGTCACCTGTCCATATCCTCACTCTTTCCCCTGTGGAGAGATCTACCAACGGTTCTCTTGGCGTCGCTTCTACACCCGTATCAGCGCTTTCCCAAGCGAATTGTGCGCCTCTGTATCCATTTATGCGGGCATTTTTCCTAGCTCCATTAAGCGTGTAATACCTGTACATTAGCAGGGATCTAGCGGCTTTAGGATCCGTGTAGATATAGAACGGTAGCATGTAGATTTCCACGTCCCAGAAGATGTGCCCTCTATATCCTTCACCGTGAAGCCCCCTTGCAGCCACGCTTACTTTCTCGTCATTTGGATTCGCTGATTGGATCAGGTGAAAGATGTTGAACCTCAACGACTTTTGCGCGACTTCATCCCCGTATATTTTCACATCTGCTATTTTCCACCTGTCTCTCCACACTGAAACGTGTTCCTGCAACAAGGTTTCGCTGCCTTGACGTATTCTTTTCTTAAGCTCTGTTAAGGTTGCTGCCTTTATGTTTCCGACATCCCTCGAAGTATAAAAAGTTACAAACTTTTCAAATTCATAGTTTTTGCCCTTTTCAACTTGAAAGGTCAAAACTTCTGTAATCCTGTCTATATCGTATCGCACATCTCGTTGAGATGGAACGTTAACCGTTAATTTTGATGCTTCGCCTACTGAAATCCCAGTTGCATGCGTCTTCATTTCAAGATAGATGCCGTCATTTTTTCTGTCGATGCGTTCAGTTAATTTAAAATGCTTGATTTTTAACTGCTTCACTGAACCTGTATTAAACGTGTACCCGTTGAGGCCGCTTTCTATGGATATTGTGCCGCTGTAATTCTCAGGCACAATTGTTCCCACGATTAGTGAAGTATGTTTATGCAATAGGTGAACCAATCTGTAACTTTCGAATCTAGTTATGTTGCCTGATTCGCTTTTCCAGCGTAACATATGTATCAATATTCCTTTCTTCATGTCGAGGAATCTTCGGTAGTCAAGGATCTCACCTTTTTCAAGGTCAACTTCTTCAGCGTTCGCCACCACTTTTAGCCCTATCCAGCTTGGTGCATTGGCCAATTCTGTGAAGGCATCTAATGTGGCGTCAAATACACCAGCAAAGTATGTTCCCGGGCAGCTGGTTTGACTTACAAACTCTAAGCTCCCTCGAACACCTACGTATCCATTTGCGAGAGTAAACAACGTCTCATAGAACGGGAGTTTATCAGGCTTATAGCTTTCTTCGGAGATTAACCACTTCTTCTCACCTAGTAAGTTCTCGATAGCCATATCTTCCACCTTAGTTAGGTCGGCTATTTCATTTTATTCTTTCTAAAAATTTACGTTTTAATTTTCGATAGGAAATTTCATTTAAATCTTTAACAACAATGTCTGCACCTGCTTCCCACAGCTCTTTTGCCGTTCCAATCCTAAGTATACCAACACTAAACATTCCAGCGGCTTTAGCTGCTCTTATGCCTACAGGAGAGTCCTCGAAAACAATGCATTGCTTTATTTCATAGTTTGAGTTTTCCCTAAGCATGTGAGAAGCAGTTTGAATAATCTTTGATTTCCCGCCTCTTAAATCTAAACCACAAGCATCTACATCAAAAAGAGAATATAGACTGTCACCATCTTTTACAAACTCGTATTTCATACCGAGCGACTTAACTATCTGAGCTAAATTCGTGAGGATGAGCATATGTTTGGCATTCTTTGACGCAGAAGCTGCAGCTTGTCTTACTCCTTTGCTCTTCGCCTCTAAAATTAAGGCTATGGAGCCGGTGAAAACATCGAATTTTCGTTTCAGAATTAATTTTCTGAGAAGTTTATTTTTTTGGGCACAGAATCTGCGAAGAGCTTCCCTCTTCTCTTCATCCGTTTTTAATCCAAGCCTGGAATATACTCCCTTCTTTTCCAAAATATTGTTACCGCCCTCATACCTCGGACGCCCAGCTACGTAAGTGAGATAAAATTTGGAGCTAAAATCTGTGATCCCCCATTCTGGTTTCTTTGCAGTGACTCTCCAAGCCTGTTCATGTGGACTGTCGACGACAACTCCATCTATATCCCAAATAAAACCAACTTTTCTTTCAAAGTTTAACATGTCCTTCCCTGCAGTCTTTTAATTCGCGCCGATGACGTGTGCGTGTGTTCTGAGTTGTAGATTCTTCTTTCTTCTATGGAGCAGAAATCCTATGATTCCGATTGTTACTGCCACTGCGATGATTATGCCGTTAGGAAGCGCTACATTAGTTGGAAATGGATCTTGTGAGTCAATCCAGCCATCACCATCAGAATCCGCTTTTAAGGGATCTGTGCCAAAAATAAAGATTTCTTCTCTGTCGTTAAGGCCATCTCCATCTGTGTCTGGATTTTCAGGATCTGTGCCAAAAATATTCTCTAAGTAGTCCACTAGATCGTCGTAATCAGCATCCGAAAAATCGGTACTCAGCAGAGCTACAAGGGCACTCCACCCTGCAAAGCAGTGCTGATACTTCCCTTTAAGGGAATTTCCGTCATACACTTCCCATACGAATCCGGTGCGAGTGTATTCCGATAGCATATTGCTGACGATGTTTCCTCTCAACGTTTCTGCTAGTTCGTGGTATCCCCATTCCTCAAGTCCCACAACTATGAGATAGTTGATGTTTATCCAGATGTCTCCGGCCCAGTAGTGTGAAACATAGTTAATGTCTTTTTTTGACAGACTTCTGATGCCTCCCGACGTCCAGAGCTCCGAAGTGTCAGTGAGGTGCTTCAGGATATCATCTGCTTGTTTAGAGCTACATGCCTTAAAAACGAATGGCAGAAGCCCAGGATATCCCATCGTGTCACATGGCAGAAGCTTATACATCAAATCCGCAAAGAATCCTACATGGTCATTCCAAAAGCATTGAAGCTTTTCGTGGATCAGTTGCGCCTCTCTCTCGTAGTATCTTTTTTCGGAATCAAATCCGAGAGCCTCCGCCATCTTACTCATTCTCGTGGCAGCCATATACATCCATGCTGTCAAGTCAACACTTCCACCGGTAACCCCGGGATAGTAGGGTCTTGGAAAGTTGTCCATTCCTGACTCAAGCCCTCCCCCGCCCTCGCCCCCGAACCAATTGAACACGTGGTCGCCACCCTCATCATGTGTCGCCAAGAAAAACTGGTAGTGCGTTTTTAGCAATGGATAGATTTCTCCTAGGAACTCATAGTCGTGGCAGATTTCGTAAAGGCGCCAAGCGGTGTAGAAGATAACGGGTGGGTTGCATATCGGCCACCTGCAATACTCCTGGGCCCACTTAGGACAAAGTTCATCTGCTTTTTTGCCTATTGTGATTTCCCGATAGATCCAGCCGTCATCATCCATAAGGTTTAACCATGAGCGCAAAACTTCTTTTGTTAATTCTGCATCGAACTTCATTGCTAAAAGTTGGTGAAACATATCGTCCCACAGAAAACCTCTTGGGAATCCCCTCTTTGTTGGAACTATTGTGAACAGTTCAACTGTCTTAGTGTCTTCAGTTTTTCCAAGATCCGAAGCACGCGGCTCATTATAATAAAAAGTTTCATCACCATAGAAGTACGCTAGATTCCCGAAAAGTTCACTTATGGCATGTATAACAAGTTCTTTTACGCCATCCTGTGGCAGAAAATTGAACAATGAGAGAAACTCTTCCTTTCTAATTTCTATAATAGTGTTGGCTTTTTCGAGCAGCATCTTCACTTTTTCGATTCCTTCTTTGAGGTTATCAGTTTCGGTCATGGCTATTGTGAAATTTTGGGTTTTAGTTTCTTGGAAATTGAAGAAGTATTGTACGGCGCCGTAATTGTTGCCCTTTCCCGCGACGCCGCATTGGTTATTCGTTAAGTAGCCGTCATCCCTTATGTCATTACCAAGATGTCTTCCAATCCACTCCTCTTCTACTGAAGATCCCGCTTGGTATCTTATGGCATCTGGTGTGTACGTAATCAAGAAGCCTATGGGTTTTTTCACAATCATGCATTGATTCTCCGCATCGTACCATATTTCACAGTTACCCCTGAGGGATCCTTCGATAAACACGTATGGGAAGATACTGAGCCTCTGAAAACTTCCATCTTTGCTGCAACTTTCCACACGGTACACCATTGAAGAATTGTCATATTTTGCGTACGTGAAGGAAAGGTTGAAACCAATGTTTCGATCCTGCACAACAAGTTCTGCGATCGAAGACTTGGAGTCGTGGATTATCCAATGATAGTCGATGTTCCAATATTCGTAGCGTTCTCTGATGATGTTTTGCGGGTCGTCAGGAGAATGCCATAGGAAAGCTAATCCAATAAGTTCAGGCTCGTTGTTGCTAATGCCTCCGTATTCGAAGGCACGGTAGGTTCCCCATCTGAAGTTTAACTCGTTCCATGGTGGAATATCTTGAAGATCTATCAGTGTTGTTCCTAGAGCTTTTTCAAGATTAGTACCTCTCGCTTGCCAACCCATGTTATGTGGAATTACTGTAAATATTATCAACATTACGAGAAGGCTGTGGAAAAATAACTTCATTCTATGCGTATTTGCTCTCTCCCTCAAGTATTGGATGCCTTCGTTCTCAGTGTTTTATGTCTCCATCAATTATGTTTTAGCTATTACTGCTCCCGTCTTCGTGTCGAAGAAGTGCAACCTGGTTTCTCGAGGAACCCACCATATTCTTTCCCCTTCCTTAAATTTGGACTCTGGATCAACTCTGATGACTATTGTACAGTCACCGCTTATGATGTGAAGATAACTTTCCGTGCCTAGCCTTTCTACACCAAGGACGTATCCAAGTATACCTCGAGCACCTTTACCTTGGAAGACCTTAATGTCCTGCGGTCTTACTCCAACCGTGATTTCAGAGTTGAGGTAACTCTTTAAGGCTTCTTGAAAGTGTGTAGGCATAGGTAGTTCGAGGCCCTTAGCGTCTATTACAAGCGCTCCATCATGCTCGTTGACAACGCCTTCTATAAAGTTCATTGGTGGACTCCCTATGAAACCTGCAACAAAAATGTCTCGTGGTCTGTTGAACAAACCATCTGCCACATCAACTTGAAGTACTCTTCCCTTTTTCATTACTGCTATTCGGTCGGCCATTGTCAGAGCCTCAACCTGGTCGTGGGTTACGTATACCGTGGTTACCTTTAGTTCATCATGCAGCAGTTTCCTCAATTCAAATCTCATTTTAACCCTTAATTTTGCATCGAGATTACTTAAGGGCTCATCGAGAAGGAAAACCATAGGCTCCCTTACTATAGCCCTTGCAAGTGCAACTCTTTGCATTTCTCCTCCTGAAAGTTGTCTGGGCATTCTTTTAAGGAGATGTATTATGTTTAGCATATCTGCAGCTTCTTTCACTTTTCTATCTATTTCATCCTTTGGGACACCCCTCATTTTTAATGGAAATGCTATGTTCTTGTAAACAGTCATGTGAGGATATAATGCATAGCTCTGGAATACCATTGCTATATTACGTTTAGATGGCTCGATTTCGTTGACTAGCCGGTTTCCTATATAGATTTCCCCTTCATCTGGGTCCTCAAGTCCTGCTATTAATCTCATGGTTGTGCTCTTTCCGCAACCCGAGGGGCCAAGCAGCACCATGAATTCTCCGTCAGCCACCTGCAAGTCTACATTGTTTACTGCTATTGTATCACCAAAGCGTTTAGTCACCCCTTGAAGCATCACACGAGCCATGAGTTTTACCTCTTCCCAGAGTTAACGCTACACCCCGATCAGGTATTATTAAACTAGAAAAATATATTAATGTTTATTTTCAGCTAGCGTGGAGCCAGCGATTATCGGTGAATGTTCAATGTGCCATACTTAACCGTTTCATGATTTCTTCGTAAACTCTCTCTTCCCCTGCGACAAAAATTCTTTTTTGATTCCTTTGCATAACCTGTCTGTCTTTTTTAATGTAGAGAAGGCGGGTGATTTCACTCTTTAAAATCCTTATGGAAGCGGAATAGGGTAAACTGGAGCATATGCCCGATCTTTGAAAGGCATCAATTTCATAGGCCTCCGAATGAACGGGTCTCGGTTCCGGAATTTCAGGTACAAAACATATAGCAGGAACCTGAGCGTGGATAGCCTTTGGAAGAGTGCCTAAGCCATGGTGTTGAATTACCAAGTCAGCACAAGATATCGTCAGATTATAACGCTCTGGTGGGTCGAACCATGGTCTGTGGATAAACCAGTCTTCAGCGCATTCCTCTTCGCCAGCATAGACAAGGTTGATGCAACGAGTCTCCTTACGAAGTTCCCTGATAGCTTCAATCAAATGGGGAAGCATGGGTCTTCTTGTTACGCCGCGACCAAAGTAGGCGAATATCAATTTTTCGGTCGGCAAAACGCCTAGTTCTTCTCGCATATTCATCTTATCTTTTCCGCTGTATATGTTGCCTGAAGGTATGAAACCTGGACAAATGATCTTTTTCATGTTGAAATAAGGAATATCGTAATACCCTCCATTTTCTCTTGACCCGTTTCTGAAGATTAGCTCGGGCATGACCACAAAAATTATGTCTATCCATCTTGGTATTTGCCACTCAAATGTTTGACCGAACAACCAGTTTGAGTCTAATGAAGCCACTAACGGCTTGGGATACGGTGGTTCGGTTATCATTAAGCGAGTTGTCTTTGAATTGCAAAGAAGTATAGCATGAGGGCTTAAAATCCTCGATGAGAGCCTTTACCCTTTCTGGACCGGAACTTTTCTTCGGGTTAAATCCTATTCCTTTAGCGTACCTATACGCGTTTTCTTCGCCTGCGATGAAGAGGCATTCTACACCCTTTCTTTCAACGAATTTTAATAGGGAACCAGCTTGAGCTGATTCTCCCATACCATAACACATGAACATAAATCTCATATTATACCCTTCTTTGCTCTTCGTCCTTACTCTAATATAAATGCACTTGAAACTGTAAGCTGCGTTAAACTCAAAACCAAGTTTATCACCAGATTTTTTAAAGGTTGCAAAGTAAACATTGCTAGCAAGCTCTACACCAGCCATGTCACGCTCACAAGCAAAGCAGATAAATGGTGGCTTTAACGATTGCGATATTTTGAGATGAAAAAAGCATCAAATTTTATCCTCGTTACGTATTTAAAATCCTAGATGCTTCAAAACAGAGAGTTTATCATGGCTAGATAGAAGGCGATAAATCTCAAAGTTATCTCTTTCCAGCAGTTAGCTGTATACCTTTGATCAAGTACTTGTTGAAGATTATGAATATTATTATCGTTGGAGCCGCGGCTAGCGTGGAGCCAGCGATTATCGGTGAATACTCAACGTACCATGCTCTATTAAATGCAAAGAGAAGCCCGACTGGTAGCGTGAACTTCTCAATTGACTTTAGAATCGCTAAGGGTCCCAGGAAACTGTTCCAGGACCCCAGAAATTGGTATATGGCCAACGCTCCTAACGCGGGGCGCGCCAGAGGAAAGGCTATATGCCTAAAAATCTTCAAGAAGGTGCAACCGTCAACACGTGCAGCATCAAATAAATCTTGTGGCATTGAAAGATAATATTGTCTCATCAAAAATATGCTGCTTGCACCGCAAAGCCCTGGAATGATAATTCCAAGCAAATTATCTATGAGTCCTACTTTAGAGAATAAAGCATAGGTAGGCATAAGAGTTACAATACCAGGCATCATCATCGTTGCAAGTAAAAGGGAGAACAGCATCTCTCTGCCTGGGAATTTCACTCTTGCAAATGCAAATCCAGCCATGGAGGCTAGTATCGTTTGTGCAGTGACTATTGAAGCTGAGATTATTACGGAATTAATCAACCATACGGGGAAGTATTTCAGTCCCAGTATTTGTTCAAAGGGTCGCGTTGTGAAGGGATCAGGGATCCATTCCGGAGGCATTCGTTGCGCTTGTTCCCAAGTCATGAAGGATGCCGTAATGGAGCGGATAAATGGCATTAGGTAAATGATCGCTACAACAGTCAATACGATGTAACCAACGATTGCCATTATAAGCCTAAAACTTAGCCTCATACCTTCCACCTACTACGTGGTTTCATATCTAAACTTCCTTCGCATAGCATACGTGATTGCAAATATCACGGCAAACAGAAAGAAGGACTTCGCACATGCTAATCCAACTTTTGATTCTGCAAAGCATGTATTATAGATGTTTTGAACTACTGTTGTCGTAGAAAATCCTGGTCCTGGCATGGCATAAGCCAGGTCAAACATTTGGAGACAGCCTATCGTGCCAACCACGACACTATAACCAATCATTGGCTTAAGTAGAGGCAATGTTATGTAAAAGAATTTTTTGAAGCGGCCCGCTCCATCTATTGAAGCAGCTTCGTAAACTTCTTGAGGCAACGCCTGAAGCGCTGCCAAAAATGAAATCATTAAATTCCCCGACGTGCCCCATATGGCTACCAACATGATCGCCCACAATGCATAGTGTACATCCCGCATCCAGTTTGGAGCGAATCCAGGTATCATGCTTGAAAGAAAATAATTGATTAGCCCTTCTTTTTGGAAAAGCCAGACAAAGATTAGCGCGATTATGACTGAGCATGTTACGCTTGGAAGGAAGTAAGAAACTTTGTAAAAACTTATTCCTTTAATTTTTTGGTTAGCGAACACTGCGAGGATTATGGCTAGTATAGTCTGTGTTGGAACCACAATCGCAGTGTAGAAAAGTACATTTTTTATCCCTATGAAGAATTGGGTACGGAAAGGGCTACCTCCGCATATACCATCCCAAATCTCCTCAAAGACCTTAACGTAGTTCTCGACACCTACAAACTTCATAGGTGTTAGGAAGTCCCAAGAAAAGAAGCTCAGGTAAAAGGCGTATAACATTACGAAGATAGAGAAAAATAGGATAACAGATGTTCCAGCGGCTATGAGAAGATATCCCTCTATAGCCTCTCTCCTACTCTTTTTTTCAAATAAAGACTTAAGATTAGAAAAAAGGGAGGGTGTCATAGTGTTCTCTCTATTACTCTGCAAAAGCGTCAACTACAGCATTATACATTTCGGTTAAGGCATCATCTACCGTGACTTCACCTAGCATCGCCAGCTCAATAGCTGTACTGAATTTGCCGCCTAGCTCACCGCTCTTTGGACCCATAAACCAAGCCATCACAACGTCGTATCCTGGAGTCGTCAAGTAGTCGAGGGTTTTTCGGTGCTGCGGCCAAAGGTCTGGACTTGTAGCCAGCTCCTCAATTGAGGGCAGCGTATGTCCCATCTCCACTACCAATTTCTTTTGCCCCTCCACACCCATTAAGTATTCCACTAGGTGCCAAGCAGCTGATGGATATTTAGTATACCTGTTAATTCCTAAGCACACCGTGAAGGCCATGTTAGCCCTTCCCCATGATCCTTTTGGCACTGGAGCTATGTCCCAGTCTGTTCCAAATTCGAAGTCTGGGAATTCGTCTGCCAGAAATGGTATTATCCAGTTGCCGCTAATTACCATAGCTACGCTTTCGCTGCCAAACGCATCGCCGAGCCATCCCTTGCCTATGTCGGCAGGACTTACCACGTATGGAGTTAATCTAGCAGCTTCCCTTTCTGTTTTACCTTTCGTGTAGAGCTCAACATACCACTTAAGCGTGTCTTTTACATCTGTCCGTTCGAACCAAGCGGCGTCGGCGGCACTATTGAAGATAGGTTTCGGCGCACCCTCGGACAGCGCTACTGGAAGATAGCGTTCGAACCCGCCTGTGTAGATGCTGAGTCCAGGCTTACCTGTTGTGTCAGCGATCTTTTCGGAATATTCAAGAAGCTTGGCCCACGTGTCTGGCGGCTCAGTTAATCCTGCATCTGCAAATAACTTCTTATTGTATAATAGGAAAAGCATGGACCAGTCTTTTGGCAGTCCGTAAAGCTTTCCTTCCGCATCTTTAAAAATCTCCAGCAAGAAGTCATAGTACATATCTATGAATTCCGGGGTTGTAAGCTCTTCAACGGGGTATAGAGCCCCTTTCTCAAGGAATGTTGGAACCCACATACTATCCACGTAGAAAACATCCGGCGCAACGTAAGCCCCGAACATAGACAAAAGGTTTTCATGATACATCGTTGGCATAGGTTCGTACTTTACGTAGTATTTTGGGTTTTCCTCCATAAAGTTGTGGAGCATTGTCTCGTAGAGCTCTATCTCTGTGGCGCCCGCTCCCCATCCGGAAAATCTTAAGTAAAACTCCGTCGGCGCTGGAACTGCCCCAATAGCTTCTTCTAGACGAGCCATTCTTGAATCTAAATCCGCAATGTAATACAAGCCGCTTCCAGAGATTATTATGGCGATGATTAGTAGAATCGCTAGTATGCTTTCCATTTTAGTTACCATATTTATTCACCAACGTTCCACAGTTATATAAGGAGTTTTTATATAACTTTTACTAATAACCAACAGATTGTTTGACACCTAAGCGGATTTGAAGCACATTCTATTAGAAAAATAGCTAATTAAGAGCGTTGTTAAGTTAAAAATAAATGACGGAATCAAACTTAGCGTCACAGCTGATGGTTACGGTTTATTGGGGGGCACTTTATTCAGCCCTTTCTAATCTTACGATTATTTGCTAATCGGAAATGTTAAATATAGAGATCAATACAAAAATAAAAATTGTAAGGTGAAAGATATGTTAACTAACCGACATGGTGCAATAAAAACGCTTTATGCGGTAATCCTGGCAGTCATCATTACTGGAGTAGTGGTGGGCGCCGGGACATGGTATGTCACAAGGCCAGCGCCCGAGGCAAACGTACTCGAGATCTACCACTGGTGGACGTCCGGTGGAGAGAAAGAAGCGATAGTTGCACTCGTCGCTGTTTTTAACGAGAAATATCCTGA
>DAOUTL010000201.1 GCA_030626685.1 Candidatus Bathyarchaeota archaeon
AGAAAGGGAGAAAATGCTTAAGAACTATCTTTTGACCCCACTTCCACAACCTCTAATAAAGAAAAAAATTCTAGTGTAGCCGTTTTTAACGAAATTATCGTATTCCCATTGGTTATAGATAAACCATGAGACTCAATCAAATCTACCAAACGCTCCTGGAACACTTCGGTAAGCAACACTGGTGGCCAGCCGAAACGAGATTCGAAGTAATAATAGGAGCGATCCTCATTCAGCAGACAAATTGGATAGCTGTCGAACGCGCAATAGAAAATTTGAAATCCGAAGGATTGTTAAATCCCACCTCTCTTGCAACGGCTTCTTTAGAGCGAGTTCAAAGGCTGATACGAAATCTGAACTTCTACAGGCAAAAAGCCAGAAGGATAGTTAACTTTTCAAGGCATCTGGTCGAGAGGCACGACGGCTCGCTAGACAAGCTTTTCGGTAAATCAATAGAAGAAGTTCGGAAAGAGCTGTTGTCGCTGGATGGCATTGGTAAAGAAACCGCGGACTCCATCTTGTTGTACGCTGCTGACATGCTCGTTTTTCCAGTAGATGCCTACACCGTGAAAATGTGCGAACGCTTAGGATGTAAGGATCTGAGATACGAAGAACTGAGAAACCTCTTTGAAAGAAGTCTTCCCGAAGACCTAGAAGTATATAAGGAGTTTCACGCCCTGATCGACAAACTAGGGAAAATGTACTGTAAATCCAAGCCACGTTGCTCCAGCTGTCCGTTAACAGATGAGTGCGGGTTTAAGAGTAGTTAATTCAAAGTTAGCGGGTTTGCCGTGAAGCCAGTTGCCCCCGGTGTAATTGCCCCACAACTACGCTTGGGTGAACTCCCAATCGTTTATGTTCTCTGTCATACCAAAAGCTATACCCTCTAAGCCGCAGAGGGACTCATAACGCTACAGCAAGAAACATCTAGAGATTAACTCGAAAGGCAAGCGCGGACACCTCGACATATGCCTCTGGAATCCAGAACTAGTGAGTCAAAGGTTGTTCCGAGCCAAGCTTACAAAAGATATCAAGAAGGAACAACAAACATTCACCGCAATTGAACTTAACCTTGTAGAAGCCAACGCGAGTCTAGAAAACTAAAAACGCGAAAATAATGGTATTTTTGTCCAATTTTAATGGAAAATGTGTTTTCTAGACCAAGCAATCCATCACACCAAATGGGACCTGTTGAAGTTGACAAAACAAACAAACGAGGTCGAACACGGATACGCCCTTTTCTTCGTCAGAGAATGGATTCACAGACACGAATTTCTGAGAAAACTAAAGAAAGTCCAGGAACAACCCGAAGCAGTTGTTTATACATTGAAAATAGCAAGGACTACCAGACTGTGAACACGTTATTTCAAAAATCCTTTCTAAACTACGAACCTTTGTGGAAAGCATAGATATGTAATAGAAAAAAGAGGGGAGTTGGCGGGGAAAATGGGAGATGTCACCTCACCAACTCAGTATCGTCTAAATGAATCACAGGATAAGAAGAATAGTGGCTCCAATGACTGAAAACAAGAAAAAGAAGAATACTATTGCGAAGTTTGCGGACGAAAAATAAGCAAAGAAGAATACGAAGCTTACGACGGCCTCTGCTGGGAATGCTGGGACGACCAAATAACAGAAGAATGAGAATTTGAAGAAGACATAATTTAAACGGAATAAGAAACGTGCTGTTTCTGACGCTAACGCTCTGGCGCCTTCACCGGGCTCAAGCTGGATCGGTTTGTCCCAGTATGTCAAGAGGGGACGACCACCGAGGGGTCGATTGTTGAGACAGAGAGGGCGGACATCAATCAGTGACCTCTCCCTCAGACTTGGCGCTGTAAGTTGAGCCTGTGAAATCACAGAACAGATAAAACAGACTGCCCCTAGCTTTGACGCAAACTCAGGCACAAGAACGTCATCGCCTGATGTCGTAACGTCCTGGTCTGACATTGCCGCAATCTCA
>DAOUTL010000178.1 GCA_030626685.1 Candidatus Bathyarchaeota archaeon
GCGGTCTTAGGATGAGCCTAGAAGAAACCTGACTACTGACTAGGCGGTAACCGGAATAAAGGTGGCATGAACGTAATACAGGCTTTTATGTGGAACTTGAGAACCTACGATTTTGATGTTAAGGGAAAAACTACAAGCAAAGACCTTGCGAGCGTGAAAGTACCGATGCGAAATATAGGGGCGGAACAGTCTGTAGTAGCGTTGAAGTTTCCGTAATAGAAATGGAGCGAAGGGACTGTATTATCCAGCTTAACAAAATTAGTCAACCAAGGATTTGGGAGGAACTAAACGAGTAAAGCAAAGTCATTTGATATCTCAAAGAAATTAATCTTTGAAGCCTACAAAGCCGTAAAAGCAAACAGAGGTTCAGCGGGTGTAGATGAGATTTCTATCAAAGAGTTTGACAAAAATCTAAAGAATAATCTTTACAAGCTATGGAACAGAATGGCGTCTGGAACGTACTTTCCAAAACCGGTTAAAGCCGTTGAGATTCCTAAGAAAGATGGTGGCATTAGAGTACTAGGCATACCTACAGTTGAAGACAGAGTAGCACAAATGGCAGTTAAAATGTCATTAGAACCCAAAATAGAACCCTGTTTTTTGAAAGATTCATATGGGTATCGTCCAGGCAAATCTGCTCATGATGCAATCAAGATTACTAGGACACGGTGTTGGAAATACAACTGGGTACTTGAGTTTGACATAAGAAGACTGTTCGATAATATAGACCACGACTTATTAATGAGAGCACTCAAGAAACACGCTAACAAGAAGTGGGAAATATTATATATCGAGCGATGGCTGACAGCTTCCATCGTAAAGAAAGATAATGTCATCGAAGTACGAAGGGTTGGCACTCCTTAAAGCGGCGTCATTAGTCCAATCTTAGCGAATCTATTCCTGCATTATGCTTTTGATAAATGGATGGAAAGGGAATTTTCTCAAAATTCGTGGCGTAGATATGCCGATGATGGAATAATACATTGTGTGTCAAAGGAGCAAGCAAATATTATCCTCAAGTGTCTGAAGACCCGGTTGCAGGAATGTAAACTAGAAATCCATCCAGACAAAACAAAGTGCCCCATACCCAATTTGATGGACAGTATAAACACATGATATATTGAAAATCAGAAAGGGGTAAAAACATGGCACAACAGTATAGCGCAGAATTTAAAATGGAAGCAGTAAAACGTATTGAAAGAACAGGAGAAGCGATCTCCAAAGTAGCTGCAGATCTTGGAGTTAACAAAAACACCATGCATGGTTGGGTAAAACGATACAGGGAAAAACCCTTTTCACCATTTCCTGGTAGCGGTAAATTAAGCCCTGATGATGAGAATATCAGAAAACTTGAACGGGAAATTCGTGAGCTTAGGGAAGAAAATGAAATATTAAAAAAAGCGGCAGCCTACTTCGCGAAGAATCAAAAATAAACAGATTTGAATTTATCAAGGCTAACCGTGATAAATATCGGGTGGCGAAGCTGTGCGAAGTACTTGAAGTATCGAGGAGTGGGTACTATGCATGGGATAAACGTCCGAAAAGCCCTAGATCAATCGAAAATGAAGCCTTAATTATACAAATTAAAGATATACATAAAAAGAAGCGTCACACTTACGGGGCACTTAAAATAACAGCTGAAATTAGGCATAGCGGTAAGTTGGTAAACCACAAGCGCATAGAACGACTAATGAAACAAGAAGGCATTCGTTCTAAGGTGGCTAAAAAATATAAAGCCACAACTAACTCCAAACATAACCTGCCTGTTGCAGAAAATATTTTAAACCGCGATTTTACAGCATCTAAGCCTAATCAAAAGATGGTGAGTGATATAACTTATCTCTGGACTGATGAAGGTTGGCTCTATATAGCAGGAGTAATGGATTTATATGGCCAGAGGATGGTTGGATTGTCTATGGGGGAACGAATGACCAAGGGATTGGTTATAAGGGCTTTAGAAAGTGCTTATCTACGTGCTGGTCAGCCACGGGGAGTAATAATTCATTCTGATCGTGGGAGTCAATATTGTTCTAATGATTACCAGGAATTATTAAAGAAATATGGATTTATATGCAGTTTGTCTCGTAAGGGTAATTGCTGGGATAATGCTCCAATGGAAGCATTTTGGGGAAAAATGAAGTATGAGTGGCTTAAGGAACAGCATTTTAGAACTCGTGATGAAGCACGTGCTGCAGTCTTCGAATATGTAGAAATATTCTACAATAGACAGAGGTTACATGAGTCAAATGGTTACCTTACGCCTGAGGAATTTTATCGGTTAACACAAGTTACTTAAATATAAATTGTCAAATATCAAGCAATGATACGTAAAACTATGAAATTTTGTGTTTTTGCCGTCTATTTATTGGGGGGCGCCGCAAATCACTTTCGATTTAAACTGAAACATGAAAAAACCGAGGGCTGGGGGTTCGGGACCTCTCTCCCCTATTCCCTCTCCCCTATCAATACAATGCAAGTAAAAACGAGATTTAATAACTCCATATTTTTCCTATTCTCTTCCCTCCTCAGTAAAATAGTTTTATTGACCCCGATATTCACCTTGTAATGCTGGACCTATTTACATGCTAATAGTTAGTTTAATCCTTTAATCGGCAAGTAATGCTCAAGTGACTGCTATAAACCTTTGATTTACAAGCTATTTTAGGTGAC
>DAOUTL010000179.1 GCA_030626685.1 Candidatus Bathyarchaeota archaeon
ATTTTCGCATGTAACAGCATAAGGGGCTGTCGGCTAGCTTGGTCTAGGCTTGGAGACTTGGGCTCTCTAGACCCCGGTTCAAATCCGGGCAGCCCCACCAGAATTGGTCTGGTTTTTGATTTAGAGCTTGGAGCTAGTTGATTTTCTGTTGGCTTGGGGCTGTGAGGATATTAATACTGACGTTGACGTTTATGCTGATTAGCTGCGTTATAACTTGGTTTATGGATGCATAGTTTTGCTGGGCGAGAGCCTTAAGTTTCTTTGCAGTTTGGTGGGCACGATTATGCGTGTATCCTTTCTTAGTCAGGGTTTTTCATCTCCTTTCACTTTAAGCCTTTCCCTGAGGCCTCAGCGTTTTATGGAAAAACTCATTTTATGAGCGGGGTTGGAAAAACCGGGTAAACGTCATAAACACATCAACTGCGTCGATATATGTAACTTATTATTCCTGCAACAAGAACAAGAAAACCAACCAGCAAACTTCCAGTCGCGATTAGAAGAGCTCCAGCTATTACACCTTTAAAGCCTGCCTCTATCAATTTTCTCTTCTTCACATTCCCGTAGCAATTCAGTGATATGAAGGCTGCAACCAGAGAAATTACAGAGGATATTAACAGGGGCCAAGGAAAAGTGTGTAAATGTGGAAGTGTCATAACAAGGTATAAGGGAGAAAGAAATCCAGCTACAACACCAACCACGAATAACAGTTCCGCTACATCCAGCAATAGCTGACGATAAGGTTCTAAAGCCAAACCATGTCCCATATCTAATGAATTTTAGGTTATATTAAAAATTTGAGCAGAAACAGAAAGCTAACTTTCCGACGCCCTAACATTCATTGCGGCATGGTTTTGGCGCCTATAATGCTTATCGGAGCAGTGCTAATATTTAAGATTGAACATACGTGAGCGCCCAACAAAAACGTAAAATGATTCTAGACGGGAGGTGAGGGTCTTTTCCCTAAAACTACGGGTATCTCTAATGTTTGACCACCCCGTACAACCCTCAAAATTACGGTTTCTCCGGGCAATGTTTTTTCTTCAAGATAGCTTGCCAAGTCATCACCATTTTTGATGCACGTTTCATTCATAGCAATTATTATGTCATCAGGCTCCAATTTTTTGTATGATGGACCTTCCCGTACAACTTCAACTATTCTCCAGCCATAAGTTACGTTCACACCCATCTCTTGAGCCATCTCATAATCCATGTCTGTTCCCTTCACGCCCAAGTATGAATGACCTTCGTAAGTGCCGTTTTCTATCAGAGATGCTATTTCTTTAAGTAGAGTGTTTGAAGGAATGGCGAAGCCTAAGCCTTGAGAGTCAGCAACTATGGCTGTTGTTATACCTACCACTTTGCCGCAATAGTTCAATAATGGACCGCCAGAGTTTCCAGGATTTATAGGCGTACTTGTTTGTATAATGTTAGCTATCGCGAAGCCTCCCGTGTACTCCTCAGTTATTGTTCTTCCAAGCGCACTTACCACACCACTAGTCATTGAACCAACTAAGCCGTACGGATTCCCTACGGCTATCACAGGGTCGCCAACCCTCAATGTTGAGGAACCAACAACATCAAGCGGTTTAAATTCATATTTGGGAGCGTCAACTGAGAGGACAGCTAAATCTGCGTATGGGTCTGTTCCATTTACTGTAGCGTTATATCCGTTTCCGTTTGAAAATGTTACGCTTATGCTTGTTGTTCCATGGACAACATGGTAGTTCGTAATCACAACCATTATCCCAGAGAAGTTGTAAACAAACCCGGAGCCTTGAACTGTTCCCCCACCTGTTATTTTTACACGAATCAAAACAACCGAATCTTTCACTCTTTCATATATTTCTGATAGGGCGGTGATGTTTTGGTAGACCGTGACGTTTTGGTAAGTGACGTTTTGGAGGCCTCTAAGCTCGGAGACTTGGGCTTGAAGGTTTGAGACTTCGTTTCTTAAGCTGTTAATTTGCTGGAAAGTTATGTAGCAGCTTACTATTCCCCCAACCATTAGTCCAGCTACAAATATTAGTATGAGAAAGGCTGAGGAGAATTTGATATAACGTTCATCGAATTCGCCCATATTCTTCCACCCTTCAAACGAAAATCAAGCATCTGGTTAAATAAAAGTTCCGCAAGCCCCTCATGCAAGGCATTATTCCCCAAATAGTCTTATCAATGCCAATAACGCGAGAAAGGGTGTTAGTGTTATTGCAGCGAGGAAAGGATAGTAGGGTGAGGCATCATAGAGAACGCCGCCGACGTATGGAGCTATGAACGAACTGAACATACTCACCGTTTGGGGTATGGAGACCCAGCGAGCCCTAATAGATTCTGGGGCAAGAGGCCCGACGACAGCACTCATTAAAGACCATGTCACGTAGGAGCCCCCAGCTATGAAGAATGTGAGTATTAAAATCATAAAGTTGCCAGATAGCACGAGAAGAATCAGCGAAGTGCAGCATAGAATCAAGGAAGCGGCAATAGCGTATGATTTCCTCCACTTGTCTCCAAGTTTGCCCAAGAGAATCCCTAAAACCGCTGAGCCAGAGAAGGAAACCGAACCTAAAATGCCTATTTCAAAATCGCCATAACCATATATATCTGCGAGAAACTGAGGGACGAATTGTCGAAACAACATTAA
>DAOUTL010000052.1 GCA_030626685.1 Candidatus Bathyarchaeota archaeon
TAATATCGGTTGATAGTGCGTGGGTGTTCCTAAGCCTACTGAAATGACTATAAGGAATTTCTTGCTAAAAGAGTTGGAGAAAAGAGGTGTTAAAGTAGCTACTGAGATTTCTTATACTACTCCTATTGGGCGTTTGATGCCTGACATGCTTTTGCGTAATGGTGCACAATATGTTGTTGAAACTAAGCTGGGTGCTGAGGCTAAACTTCTGGATGCTATGGTTAGGCTTTATGATTATTCTAAGTACACTGAGGCTAAAGGTGCCTTTGCTGTTCTTTTTCCAAAAGAGTTGAGGCAGCCTTGGAACATTGAGATATTGGAGAAGATTGCTAGAGACTCCAAGTTGGAATATGTTGCTACTGCTATCTTCAAGGATTTGAGACCTAGTCAGCGGTTTGCTGGAAATCTTTCTCAAATGGCTGATTGGATTGCTGGTCAGGTTCTAAGACCTCTCGTTGTTGAAGCTGACACAGGTTTCGCAATCAAGGTGTTAACTGAGGCTGTGGAATCAATCACTGCTAGTGTGAAAAGGCTGAGAGGAGAAGAGCTTGAGGATATTTTTGGTGGAAAGACGGTTTTTGAAAACATCTTGCAGTATGAGGAGGGTCGCTATCCTCTTGAAGAGATGAGACATGCAGCAACGTATCTTCTGGTTAACCAGATTATTTTTTATCATGTGCTTTCTCGTATGGATACAAGCTTTGAGGCGATAGATGAGGATAAGATTGGAAAACCTAGCGACTTGCTCAGTTATTTTGAGCCCGTTCTGAAGAGGGACTACAGTTCTGTTTTCGGTTTTGACGTGGCTTCACGTTTACCAGATTCTGCAACAGAGATTGTGAAAAGAGTGATTATGGCAGTCAAAGCTTTGGGACCTGAGAAGATAAGGCATGACGTCTTGGGTAAGGTCTTCCATGAACTGATACCTTTTAATATAAGGAAGGCTGTAGCTGCTTTTTACACTAACAACGAAGCTGCTGAGATTCTTGCCCAATTAGCAATAGACAAGCCTGATGCAAAGGTCATGGATTTAGCTGTTGGCAGTGGGACTCTTCTTGTTGCTGCATATCGAAGAAAGAGAGAGTTACTGCAGAAAGCCAAGGGAACATTCGAGTTACCTGAAGACCACAAGAAATTCTTGGAACAAGATTTAACGGGTGTAGATATAATGCCCTTTGCAGCCCATCTTGCAGCTGCACATCTTTCTCTTCAAGCTTTGTTAAGTGAAACTGAGAAAGTGAGAGTTGCAGTGTGGGATTCAACAGAACTTAAGCCTGGTATGAAGGTCCCGGCAATCTCCAGTGAGCTGAAGGCTGCATATAGAAAACCTACATTGGACATGTTTAAAGAAGGAGCTGTCTCTCCAAAGGAAGCTTACATCAAGAAAGGCGCAATTACCTTGGAAGGGATGGGCGGGGAGGAAATACCTCTCGAGAAAGCAGACCTGGTTATAATGAACCCTCCCTTTACAAGAGCCGAAAGGCTACCCAAAACTTACAAGGCACAGTTGAAAAGTCGTCTTAAAGAATATAAAGACCTCGTATATGGAAGAGTTGGGTTACACATTTTCTTCATATTTCTGGCAGATAGATTTGTTAAAAAGAATGGTAAAATCGCTTTTGTCTTGCCTGCAACTGTTCTAAGAATAGTGTCAATGAAGGGTGTCAGAAAGCTTTGGGTGAACAATTACCACATAAAATACATAATTACAACTGAGGAAAGAGCAGCTTTTTCGGAAGCTGCCCAATTTAGAGAGGTTCTGTTAGTCGCAGAAAAATTAAAGGACCATAAACAAAAAGGAACAATACCTGATGACCTTGAGTGCAGAGTTATAGTGCTAAAACAAATTCCAAAGAACCTCTCCAATGCTAGGAAAATCGTCAACCTCATCCAAACCACAAAATCAGAAATTGATGAGATACACGAGGACAAGTACATGACCCTATTTACAATTACTCAAGGGGAACTAAAGAAAAGGGTAAACAATCTTTTTACATTAATTTCAGTATCGGACCCTAAGCTTGGAAAACTTTGGCAACGGACAATAAGAGAAGCAAAAGCTAAGCTGGTAAAATGTGATGATTATTTTAATGAAAACTCGATTGAAGCTTATGAAGATGTCTATATTCCTCCATTCAATTCCACATTTATAATTCAGAAGAGCAGAGCTATCAAGAAACATGATGTATGGATAATAAAAGAAGAGAAATCTAAAGACATAGTTTCAGAACATAGATTTCTTCTCAAGACCATTAATGTTCCTTACTCAGCGATGGAGAGAGGGTTTCGGAGACCATCAGGTTGCAGCATTGTAGATATTTCAGACGCACTTGACTACATTGTAGTAGACAGATTTCTTAGTGCCGAACAAATTTTTCCGAACAATTCACAGGCCAAGAAAGCACTTCGAGACATTGTTCGCTGGAAAAAGATTGTAAATCTCAAAAAAGGCAATATGCTTATTTCAAGGCGATTTGATCTATCAGCGAAGGGAACCAAACTCCTAGCCTTCTATTCAAAAACACCAATTTTTGGAGTTGACATGTGGAGTGTTAAAGGTTTCAGCGACAACGAGGCAAAGATTTTCACCTTGTGGTTTAGTAGTACGCTAAATCTTCTTCAAATGGTCATCTATAGGACTGAAACTCGAGGAGCTTGGATGAAGTTGCATAAATATCAAATTAGGGATTCAATGATGCCTAACCTTAAGGTCCTGACTTCTCAGGAGAGGAAAAGGCTGCTTAACTTATTCGGCAAACTGAAAAAACAGGAATTTCCCAGTATTCTTGAGCAATTGAAAGGCAAGTTTCCACCTAGGGTCGAGATTGATAGGGCCGTGTTTAGGGTGCTTGGTTTTGGTGATGATGAAATTGACCATATTTTGGATCATCTTTATCCCGCTTTGGCTAATGAAATTGAACAGCTTAAAAAGCTCATGCAAGGATAGGATCTTCTGTTAACTACAATGTATGAACCATTAGAAGTTGTTAAATGTAAGAAAAGTCGTAAAGTTATAGCAGAACCAAAAGAACTAATTAGAATAGAAGTTTGATAGCATAGGTGAAAAAATTGCCTGCAAAATTCCAGATGAACTATCCGTAGAAGAGTTTCTCAAACTTCCAGACAAGCCAGATGAGCAACGTGTAAGAGAAGCCTTAGAAGAAGAGTTTGGCAAAAAACTTCCAAAGAAAAGGGTAACGATAGGCTACTATACACATGAATTTGACCTATTTTCGAGGACGGAACTATTGTTGGAGAAGTCAAATCTGGAAAAGACCTTGACAGAAATAACAAAATCAAAAGTTACCGATTTGCAGAATTATGCCTCGGCTGTCTATACCTTATGAGTGTAAAAGCTCAAAAAAAGCTATTTGTCTTAACGAACAAAGAAATGTTTGATGCTTTCAAGAAGATGATTGTTGGATTACCAATAAAAGACATTGAAATTAGATTAGTTGAATTGAAGAACTCTCAGTATGAAGTCATGTCCAGCAGTTAGGGGTTCCTCCACCTATTTTGAGTAGTAATTCTGAGAAAAGCCTCTGAAATACAAAGGATAATAAAAGCGATAAAAGGAGAGTGAAAATATGGCAAAAGCAAACAAGCAAAACGATGCTAATGGGGCTTTATTGAGATTTTTCTACAATTCTGATTAGTTCTTTTGGTTCTGCTATAACTTTTCTACACTTCTCACATTTAATAACGTGCTCTATTTCTTAACTTCAGAACACGTTCTATCTGTCTGAAAACTTCTTGTTCTCTGGCATAGTCCAAGGGATGAAGTTCTGTCACATTAAAGCGAGGCTTGTCATTCTCCATTAGTTCTATGACTTCTTTAACTTCATCTTCAGAAACGTTAAGGAGACCAATTCCATACTTTCTTAAGACCTCAAAATTCTGGCAAATGCCTTTAGGATATGCTAAATAAACGAATGTTGCCATAACCTTCCAAATCAAACACTTTACAATAGCTTCGTAAATTTCGTCTAACTTGGTCTCGGTTTCTACAATCGCAACACAAGAGTTCTTGATCCCTACAACATCTGGAATATGATAAGATTTTATTGGAAAGAGGTCTTTTATTTGCACTACAAATTCACGTTTGTTACCAGTGACAAGTGCTATGAAACCTTTTGACTCTAACCATCTCTTAATGACTCTGTTGAGAGTTTCTTGATTCATGTGCATTCTCTCCCTACTATTCATACTTAACCCACTTTTTATTTTGTAGTGACGGGATAAAGACTTTCACTTTAGGTTCTGGTCCGAACCGGACCTATCGAACCGAGTTATATTAGGTCGATAACCATTTAAAGCGAGTTATATAACATCGAAAGTGGGAAATGGAAATGAGATATGGAAGGTCGGTTTCTATTCTAATCTTCATAACATTAGTCTTCTCATCAATCAGCTTTGTACTATCCGTTAATGCTTCAGAAAACAGCGAATTAACGTCTCTTTCTATTGAACCAAGAATAACTAAAGTCCCCTTTTTAGAAAACACCAGTTTAGTTATTCTCATTAATGTAAGCGTCTGTAACGTTCAAAACTTAGCTAAATGGAGTTATAGTGTCAGATTTGATACCTCGATATTAGAGTTCTTCGATGACAGAACGCTTCATTCAGGAAGTGGTGGGTGGGGGTACAGTCATGATTATCCTGGTAAGATCAGAATATATCGTGAAGTTATAGAGCCTATTTCAGGTTCAGCTACTCTAAGTATACATAGTTTTAAAGTCATCGGAATAGGCTCCACACAAATATTCATAGAAGACACCTACCTTGAAGATGCCTCAGGGTCTGTTATATCTCATACTGTCTCCAATAATGTGACGGTCGAAGTGTATGCTGAGCTGTATAATCAACTTCTAGCGGAGTATGCGTCACTGAATTCCAGCTATAGCACTCTTCTATCAGATTACGCTCAGCTACAAGAAGACTATGACTCTTTGAATTCCAGCTATAATAACCTCCAAGTTGATTACAACAGCTTATCAAGCAGATTTGACGGTTTGAAGAGCGACTATGATTCATTGAGAGTCCGCTATGATGGTTTAAACTCGAGCTATAATAGCCTAAATACAGCTTATACTGAGTTAAAATCAAAACAAGAAGCAACCATGACTGAATTAAACAACATTAGAAACTTAACATACATCTTCGTAACAACAACAATAGTCTTCATAGCTACAACAGTTTACTTTGCTAAGAGAAAACCAAAGTGAAGACAGAATTAAAAACTACTTAACATCCTCTTTTTTTTTATTTAATTCTCTTGTTTCTTCCAGAATTCTGATTAATTTGCTTCAGCTATAACTTTTCCGCATTTCTTGCACTTTTCGGTTTTCAAGGGCTTGTACATTGGAATAAAAACTTTGACTTTAGGCTCAGGAGAAGGCTGCTGAACAAAAATTTTGTCCACTTCAAAACGGTTCCAACAACCACAGTAGGGGCATTTCATTCTAAGATTTTCATATTTTACATAATGTTTTACCCTCTATTCTTCAATTCCGTAAACCCCAAACTGGGTAGGATATTTCGATTTAACTTCAGCGTTGAAGACATCGTTGTTTGGAAGCGTAACATCAACATCTCCGACAACTATTCGTTGACCATTAACAATTTTTGTTGCTACACCTCTCTTCTGTTTTGGTTGAAGTCTCACTGCCTTGAAACCATTGTTTCGCATTAGTTCACAAAACCTCTCTTCTGCATCTGCCCCTTTCAGGCGGTCCTTATCTAAATCTATACATCTCATATCTGAATTTTTTTACCATCAAAACGCCTCTCAGGTTTTTAGATATTAGCCAACAATTTATAAGATATACGATTGTTTCTATTAAAGTGGTTAAGAGAGGGTCAAAGTGGTTCAAAATAGTGAGACTAAAATTAAAAGGGCTGATGACAAACCAAGTGGAAAGCCTAATGATTTGGACCCAAAGAAGTGGCGTGAATATGAGAAACAAAGGCTTCAATTCTTCTCAGTTTGGGATACCCCCGAAAGGGATCCTCTCGGGTGGACCAAAGAAACTATACACGGTAGTTGTCCGGTTGAAATTCCGAGGCAATGTATTTGGAGATTTTCCAAACAAGGAGAAACTGTTTTAGACCCTTTTGTGGCAAGCGGAACAACACTTGTCGCTTGTGCAAGGCTAAGAAGAAAGGGAATAGGAATTGAAATAAATCCTAACATAGCTAAGGTGGCAAAAGCAAACTTATCAGCACAGACTTTAGACCCAGAAATAAACGAATGGCTACAAAAACAGAGACTAATTATAGGTGATTCAAGAGATTTGAAATCCCTCGGAATCGAAGATGAATCAATTGATTTGGTGTTTGCACATCCACCTTACTGGAATTTGATTAACTATAGCGAGGAACATGGATTTGTGGAAGGTGATTTATCTACTCTTCCTACTCTTGAAGAGTTCTTAGATGGCATGAAACAGAATTTTGGTGAGGTTAAGCGTGTTCTGAAAAATGGTCGGTATTTTTGCGTGTTAATAGGAGAGGCTTTCTTGAAGGGTGGAAAAGTTGTTCCTCTTGACTATCACCTAACCAAATTGGCTCTTGACTTAGGATTCAAGTTCTTTACGAAAGTCATAAAATATACTAGACTTGCAACTTCCAGAATGAACTTCATTAACACTATGAAGTATCGCTCCTTGAGGTCTAACTTCTTTATTTGTATTCACGATTATGTATTAATCCTTAGAAAAACCGAGAGGTTAGAAGAATGAAACATGATGAGGTAGTCGAAGCATGTGCAAACTGGTTTAAATCAGACTCTCATGTGATTCTAATTTCGAAGGGATATGGAAGAGCTTTTCCTAATCCAGATGTTAGAGCTCAGTATCAAGACAATAAAATTGCCTTCGTTGAATGTAAACCAAGTGAGGCTGGCGGTAGGGAATACTTAACTGGTCTCGGTCAGTCACTTGCGTATCTAACTTTTGCAGATTTCTCATATCTAGCATTACCAGAGAAAGAAATGAACGAATACGAACAATACTTCTGGATACAAACTATAGGTCTGTTGTCGGTAGAAGACGACATGACTGTTCAACTTCATAGAGAAGCTCTAGAGTCAGAAGTGTTAGTTACAAGAGAAGAACCGAGAGTAAGAGGCTACGGATATTATAGAGATCTCAGACCCTTAGAAATACATGCTGTTCTTAAAACAATAGAAAGGATAAGGGCCAGACGAAGAAGACCGACCATTCAGCAAATAAAAGATGCGATGTGGCAACAAGTTTGTAGAATGAGAGACATACGAAGTCAAAGGCAAAAGAACTCTTGGGTTCTGAACATGAGTTTATTGTTGAGAGATCTTCAAGTGATTAACCCTAACGATTATTCCTTAACTGAAGACGGTTTTAGACTTCTGCAACTGGGAGAACTCAGAGATAAGCAACCATTCTTGAACGAATTGGCTAAACTGTTCTTGATTAACGCTAACTACCTCGATATTGTAACTATCATTCAAAGTCTGAACGATAGGCATTCTGGATTTACTTCAGTTTCTCAATTTAAGAGCCTATTAGTTGAAGATATAATTAATCAGAAGTTAGCCACTCAAGGAACTAATGTTATGAGAGATTTGCAAGATATCCCGCGAATTCTTAGAGACTTGAATCTATTAAGTGAATGGAAAAGAATAGGACTTGCACATCGGTATGTAGTAAATTGGAAATACGTTCTTTCCGTAATATCATAAAAGACTAACCATAAAAAATGTCTTAGAACTTTCTTCCATACGGTTTTTTTCTGAATGAAGAGAATACAAAAACGACAAATAGAGTTCAAACTCTTTTAGGCACGATAAAAACTAAAAATAGACCAGTCTCTAACTCTTATCAGATTTCTTACAGATAACCATAACCTTAATATCTATTTTCGGAACTTGGTTTTTTAATATGTTTGTAAATCATGCTTAAAGTCAGCATAGGCGTAATAGAGGGAAAGAGGTTTAAACAAATAGATGAACATCAACTGTAGCTTTGTCTTCCCCCTCATTCTCTATGACAAGATACCACGTTGCAGTTCTTGGAGGCTTAAAGTTTATTTTCTTCCTAAGAATACCCTCTGCACCATATTCATAAGAAAAATCTTCATCGTTCTCAAAACGTCTAAAACCATACCCAGTCAGAAAGTAGATATTTATTGTTTCATCAGATGTAATTTCTCCTTTTACTACTTCTTTCGCATCCAAGTCTAAATCATAGAAAACGTATTCTTCACCTTCTACGATACAAGTCTCCTCTAAGATGGTCTTAGGCTGTTTGGGTTGTCTATGTTCTGGCTTCCCTTCAATCGTTTTTGAAAGGATAGTTTTCTCTCTTGGCTTTGATAAGTAATTGATAATCCAACCTACTATCCCTATGGTAGCAGTTGAAAGAACACCAACAA
>DAOUTL010000053.1 GCA_030626685.1 Candidatus Bathyarchaeota archaeon
AGAGATAACACCTGTAGATCAAACAGGTCAATTTCTCAGAGCACCTTTTGTATGCAGCAATCCTTCTTGCAGAGCAAAAGGACCATTCGATTTCGTCCAGGAAGAGTCCACATTTGTAGACTCCCAAGAACTTCGTGTCCAAGAAAGACCGGAAGACCTTCCGCCTGGGCAGCTCCCCCGCACGTTAAACGTTAAGCTTGTTGGAAGCGAAATAGTTGATGTTGCAAGACCGGGAGACCATGTTTCCATAGTTGGGATAGTCCGTGCAGTGGCGCCCACAGTTCCAAGAGTTGGAAAACTCCGTGCGTTTATTTTGCATTTAGATGCAAAATCAATTGAAGTTTTAGGCAAAGAACCAGAAACAGTGCTTCCGTCACCAGAAGAAGAGGAGAAAATCTTTGATCTTGCAAAAGACCCGTGGGTACACCGAAAAATCATAAGCTCAATCGCACCCTCAATCTACGGATACGACCACGTGAAAGAGGCAATAATGTATCTTCTTTTCGGTGGTGTGCCTAAAACTCTTCCAGACATAACGATAAGAGGAGAATTGAACGTTCTTTTGATAGGAGACCCGGGAACCGCGAAGTGTGTGCAGGGAAATTCCTTAGTAATATTAGCCGACGGAACCATAGCTGAGATTGGAAAAATGGTCGACTCTGCTATGTCTCAGAGTGAAAACGGTGTCATTGACGACGGTTATTACGTGGAAGCCAACCGTAAACTGCTTTCATTAAATTCGAACGGTGCAGTCACAGAAGGTATATCCCCAATTTTCTGGAAGCGCGAAGCCCCAAGGAATCTATATAAGGTTAGCACAAAAACCGGAAGAACGGTCACAGTTACTCCTACACATCCGTTCTTCACTCTTAACGAGCAGGGTTTTATAGTCCCATTACAAGCTAAGGATCTTAAAGTTCATGATTTCATAGCGACTCCTCGAAGGTTAAAAGTCCATGGAAAACCGCAGAAATTATCTATAAATATCAGAAGAGGTAAGACGAACGCGCAACATATACGAGTTCCGGAAAGGACAACGCCAGAGTTATGTCGAATAATAGGATACTTGCTAGGTGAAGGCTACTGCTACATTACAACAACTTATCAAATAATTTTCACTAACATGACGCCAGAGTTAAGAGAAGACTTTTCCACATGCGTTAAGAAAGTTTTCGGGATCAGCCCTTACGCACCGCCCTCTCATCGAGGCAAAGATTTATGGATAAGTTCGGTGGAAGCCGGCAGGTTTTTTGAAAAACTGATACCCGGAATTTTTTTAGGCGCGGCGAAAAAGGAGATTCCCGAAATAATGACTCGATGTTCTAACGTTGAAATCGCTAATCTCCTTCAGGCATACTTCGACTCTGACGCCACGGTTAATGTTAATGAGAGAGAAATCACGTTGGTGTCTGCAAGCGAAAAGTTACTTCGTCAGGTTCAGCTTTTGCTTCTGAGATTCGGAATACTCTCTCAATTAAAGGAGACCACGGTTAAAGGAAAAACCTACGCTCGGCTTAGAATATCGGGTAAAGACCTCGTTTTGTATGCAAAGAACATCGGATTCCTACATCCAGAAAAAAGTCAAAGACTCACGAGACATTTGAAATCCCGAAAAACTTTCAACACCAATTTGAATGTAGTGCCAAATGTAAGTGATCTCATAAAGCAGATACGCGGTAGTCTTCGCCTCTACCAGTCAGAATGTGGGGGCCCCCGGACTACTTTCACGCACTATGAACATGGGCGAAGAAACCCTTCCTTTAATGCTCTAGAAAGAATTTACCGTTCTTTCAAAAACCGTCTCATGGAAGTGACAAGACTTAAAGATAAAATAAATCTGATTAACGATTGGAAACAAGTACGCAGCGTTCGACGCACGCTAAAGGTTTCTCAGCAAGAGTTAGCCTCCTCGATGAGCGTTAGTCAAACGTTAATTAGTCAATATGAACTTGAAAAGCTAGATGCATCCAAAAATGAGCTGCTGCCAGCTGCGAAGGTTTCCATAAGAAAAATATGCCAAGACATAGCGTCAAATCGACTGATGAAGCAGCTATTTCGCCTTAAAATGCTTGTCGAATCCGACATTTTCTGGGATCAGGTTTCCTCAATTGATGAAATCAAATCCGAAGAAAAATGGGTTTACGATTTACAAGTAGAAGGTGTTCACAATTTCGTTGCGAATGGTATTTTTGTGCATAACAGTCAGCTTCTACAATATGTGGCAAGGGTGGCGCCTCGTGGATTATACACTTCTGGACGGGGAACAACAGCTGCGGGTTTAACTGCTGCTGTCATACGAGAGAAGGGTGGAGGAATGAGTCTTGAAGCTGGAGCCCTAGTATTGGCAGATAAAGGAATAGCGTGCATTGACGAAATGGACAAGATGCGTCCGGAAGACAGAGTTGCAATCCACGAGGCGATGGAGCAGCACACAGTTTCGGTTGCAAAAGGCGGCATCGTCGCAACACTTAACGCAAGAACAGCCATACTTGCAGCTGCAAACCCAGCCTTGGGAAGGTATGAACCGCACCGCACAGTAGCTGAAAACATCTCGTTGCCTGTAACCATACTTTCAAGATTCGACATAATATTCGTCCTGAGGGATGTGCCAAATAAAGAAGCAGACAGTAAAATGTCGGAGCACATCCTTGAAATCCATAGAAAAGGTTTAAGCCCCGTAGAACCGCCGATACCCCTTGAGCTTCTACGAAAGTACATAAGCTATGCTAAAGGAATAAAACCCGTCTTAACCCACGAAGCGCTACAGCGCCTCAAAGAATTCTATCTAGCAATGCGTTCAGCAAGCGAGGCAGAAGGCTCACCAGTCGCCATAACCGCACGTCAACTCGAATCCCTTGTACGCATAGCTGAAGCAAGAGCCCGCGCATCTCTCAGAAAGGAAGTTTCAGCCGAGGATGCAGAAGCAGCAATTGCCATAATGAAGAGGTCTCTCGAAGAGGTTGGAATAGACATATCCTCATACAAAATAGACATAGACCTCATAATGACCGGAAAACCAAAAAGCCTAAGAGACAAACTGCAAATAGTTCTATCAACGCTAATGGAAATGGAAAAAGAAACAGGAATAGTCGAAAAAACAGCGCTTCTAAACGAGTTGGAAATGAAATATAATATTTCAATAGGTGAAGCAGAACGCTTCATTGGACAATTACTTCGTGAAGGAACAATTTACTCTCCTAGAGAAGGTTACCTAAAGAAGACGTAGAGCTTCGCTGAAAACCGTTTTGCTATGAAAGGGAGATGTTTTGCACGTCAAAAAACTAACGCACTAACGCAATCTGACGATTATTATTCATGGCTGATTAAAGTTAGAACTTGCAAAAATGCTTAGAATTAAGCTTTAACATGATGATTTTACACAGAGAAGCATGTTAAAAACAAATCAATTATTAATATTCGAATGTTAAACAGTGAATGATCGATGAAAGCTGTAATGGTTGTTGTGGGCACCCGACCAGAAATCATAAAAATGGCGCCAGTCATTAGGGCTTTACGGAGAAGCAAAATCCCGTTAATTTTCGTCCATTGCGGTCAACATTACGATTACAACATGTCTCAACAATTTATTGAGGAACTTGAACTTCCAATGCCTGACTATGGCTACAGAGTCAAAGCGTACTCGCAAGGAGCACAAACCGCACGTATAATAATTCACATGGAACAACTGTTAAAGAAGACTTTGCCCGCGCTTGTTTTGGTTGAAGGAGATACAAACGGAGTGTTGGCAACAGCCTTAGCAGCGGTTAAGCTTGGAATACCTGTCGGGCATGTTGAAGCAGGGTTAAGAAGCCTCGACTTACGTATGCCAGAAGAACATAACAGACGCCTAACAGATCACATATCCACTTATTTATTCGCACCTACGGAGACAGCTGAGAACAGCTTGAAGAGAGAGAACGTCTGGGGGAAAATTTACGTAACTGGAAACACCGTTATAGACTCAGTAATTCAGCACTTACCTATAGCGGAAAAGAAATCGAAGATATTGGAAAATATTCGCTTTGAAAAATTCGCTTTGGCAACCGCTCATAGAGCAGAAAACGTGGATGATTTCGCAGTTCTCAAAAGTTTCATGGAAGCCTTTGCAGAAGCCCCCATACCAGTCGTTTACCCGATGCACCCACGCACAAAAAAGAGGTTGCAGCAAAACAAAATTTACGTCAAAATTAGAGAATTAGCAAACGTACAGATTTTGCCGCCGCTTGGCTATTTAGACTTCTTAGTTTTGATGAGAAAATGTGAAATGATAGTGACAGATTCCGGTGGCATACAAGAAGAGGCAACAGCACCATGTATGCGAAAGCCTGTTTTGGTTATTCGCCTTTCCACCGAGAGACCAGAAGCCGTCAAGGCTGGTTTCGCTGAAGTTGTTGGCGTAGAAAAACAGAAAATACTGAAAGCCATGAAAAGGACATTAGAGCAGCAAAAGGAATTACCGGAGAAACCTCCTTATGGAGATGGAAACGCCGCTGAAAAAATCGTCATGCTAATTAAGGAAGAACTAACCTTTTAATCCTTTACGAGATATAAGTGATTTTCTTATCCTCTTCTTTGCGTATCTCCTCTGCCTGCAACGCCCTTTTTTTCTCAATTTTCTGTAAGCGCTTAACCATTTTTTCTGCTTTAGCAATTTCCTCATCCAAGCCAGCTAAATCCACATTAAAACCAAACATTACCTGCAACACTTCTAAAACGCTTTTAGCAGCCCCCGGATCTGGTAAGTACCCGCGTGTCTCACCCAAGAGACAAAGGGCATCGATGCTTTTGAAGTGGGCTAAACCCAAGATTAAGCCAGCTGTACCAACAATAGGGCTTCCCATGGGACTTATTACAGCTTTGGATTGTAATGCCCTGTTTAAAAGTTCAGAGTTAGTCGCGGCTGCAACAACTTTAGGCTTATCCTTCGCTTCCATTCTGTAACCGCCAATTGTGACGATTAATTTCACATTGTGGTGTTTAGCGAAGTTCAGTATACAATCAGAAATTTCATATTGCCCCTCAATTGTTTGTGCTTGACTGTCACCTGTGAAAAACATTAGGTCGTTTTCTCCGTTTTTGTTTTTCCAGAAGTAAAAAGTTCCACGTAGAAGTCTAACGCTTCCTTTCTTGTTAACAAGCACAAAGTATGGGAAGTGTGGAGAATAAAGGTAGGCGAACCTCTCAGCCTTTAACTGTTTAATTAGATAGCGTGTAGCAATTTTACCGACAAGCCCTAAACCCGGAAGCCCCTCAATTAAAATGGGATTGTTTAACTCAATTTTTACAAGTTCTTTAATGAACGTTGCTTTCACTCCGTTGAAACCCTCCTTTTTAAAGCCATCCTATACTTGAGGTATTTATCTTCGGGCGAGAATTTGGGTGGATGTGGCACACGAACTTTTCCACCGCAGTATGGACATTCATCCTTTCTTAACGTGTACTTTCCACATTTCGCACATTTCCTTAAAAGCCAAACCATCACTTTTCCCTTCTAAAGATGGCTTGCCCGCCAGCTTTAACAACACTTGAAACAACATTTTGAGCGACTCTTTGCAAAACAGTTTCTGCATACTTATAATTTTCTGCCAAAACCTCAATGCGGTATTTCGGTGAAGCAACAACATAAAAGCGAAGTTTTGCGTCCCGAGATTTTTCAGCTTTCTTAGCGTTTAAAAAAGCTTCCTTAATAATTTTTACTCCGTTTGGTTTCATACAACGAAGTTCAACTATACCTTTCACCTTAACCATCGGCACACGGATTCTTTCTTTGGCAACTTCAGCAAGAACAGGTGCGAGTTCCTCGGGTACACCTATTTTCGTTAAAACTTCTGTGCCCTCTTTCACAGCTTTTTCAAAGCCTTCATACAACCCATATTCCTTTTCCATAGGTGCTCCAGCTTTTTCATAGATCTCCTCCAGTGATAGACCAGTTTTTTCAGCAACACTTCGAAGCAAAGCTTCAGCTTTTCTCTCTCTCTTCCAAGACATAATTTTCTCGATCTTCTCCCTTTTCGTGACCCTTCTAAGGGACAAATCTATGTGTCCCTTTTCCATGTCCACCCGCAAAACTTTCAAAACAACTTTTTGTCCTTCCCGAACAAAGTTACGAATGTTTCGAATCCAAGAAGAAGATATCTCAGAAATGTGCAGTAACCCCGTTTTATCATATTCATCTAGTTTCACGTAGGCACCATAGTCCATAACCTTCTCTACAGTAGCCATTACTAAATCGCCGACTTCAGGCCATTCCTGTTTTCTAAACGCCATTACAGCATTCATCCCTATTCAAAAACTGCAACTATTTCGCCCTTAATTATTGCTTTTCCACCTGAAGGCTCCGCAAGTTCGGTTCCGCAAACGTTGCAATTAACTTTGTTTACAGCTGCGCTGTAAACTATTTGCTCGTTACCACATTTTAGACATTTCACTCTGAGGAAACTGCTTCTCGGTCTTGGAATGAGCTTTTCCCACTCAGCCATAACACCAACCTCAATTTCATGCAATGACTAACTTCCTTAATCGTATACCCTCTTTATGTCTTGTGTAACCGCAAACCTTACACTTCAGTTTCAAAGTTTGCTTTTTAGTTGTCTTCGAAAATTCTTTTTGAAGAGGGTATTTCTGTCCACCATAGCCTTTCTTTTCTCGTTGGTGACGACGTTCGCCTTTAGCTAAGGCTCTCCGCTTTCCAACCTTATATAGGGTAACGGTGTGAATTTGATGCTTCTTACATTTGGGACAGTACGTCCTGATTTTCTTCGGAACATTCACTTCAACCACGACCAGCTTTGCATAAAAGAAAATATACTAACTCTTATACTTTTTCGCTATTTCGCCAGGACATCTATTTTGTAATCGGCGGCGCCATATTCACCTATTTCATTAACATTCTAAAGATAGCTACCATTTTTGTGATTACGATAAATTATGGTGATTGGAGAAGGTTTCATGACTTTTACGGCTAAGGAACTTGAAATGGATCCGCTTCGAGTTCAACTAGAAGAGATAGCTGAAGCACAAGTTGCCCAAGCCGTTCATGAGCAAAGCGTTAAGAAGGTAACAACTATTTTTTGGCCAAACAATGGCGAAGTCAAATTTAAAGAGAGGATTGGACGATACGAGCCCGATGTCTATATCAACAATCACAGAGTAAAGATAGTCGTGGACGAAGTGACGACTGAAGACGCAAAGACAACCAGAGATAAAACGAAAAAGGTTACAGAGTATATGCGAGGGCTGAACGCCAACGTTGGATACGTTGTCATACCCAACGCTGGCATCGACCCAGAGGCCCTCCGAGAAATAAAGCGGACAGTGCCCGAGCGAGGACTATATGTCGTTAGGATAACGGAGTTCGCCGTGCACCTGCGGGTGCTGCATGACATAGCCATGACAGGAATAGTCGACACCGGCACATTGGTAGAGAAGGGTCACAACTTCCTACAGGTACTAGAGCCTGATATTCGACGAGTTCTTAGCAGTCGTCCAGAAATTAGAACAGAGAGACCAACAAGATTTCACGTACAGACAAAACAGGTATAAGGAAATCAAGCATTTACCGGGAAAAGTGCTGAGTACATTAGAAAGGGATCTTATAGCCCGAGCATAAATGGAAGTCTTACCCTACTTGCGGTTTCTACGTTCATTACGTATCTTTTGATAGATAGTTTGGGTATCCGCTTTATGGAGATAATGTTAGCTAGTATGGAACCTACGCTAACAATTGGTGATGCAGTTGTGGTTAGAAGAGTAGTAAATCCATGCGAAATTCAAGTAGGAGCCAGACGATGTAGAGTAACGTTTCCGAGAAGAAATCCTTGAAAGGCTTGGTATATGAAAGGGAGTTCTGTCCACTTATCAGTTGGTGAAAATACTCTCATTTACCTCTCTTCACCATTTCTATTTGAATAACCGCACAAACGATAATCGACTGGTTCAAAATCTACTACAATTTCATAAGACCACACATGAGCCTAAAGAGGAAGACACCAGCAGAAGTCGCAAAGATAGATAGCTACGAAGAAACAAATGGATGACTTTGATTAAGAAAGTTAATAACACAACAAAGACATCTTAACGTGTTGAGACGGCTCTTATTTTTCCATTCAATTTTAATGATTCCACCAACTTGGGGAGCACATTATTCTTTTCAAGGTATTTAACCACATCCACAGGCTCTTCATATTTGCAACTAACTCGGCGGCATGCCAGCACTCCTCTACGAACGTTTAAAGCAAGAGTCCAATATCCACATTTAGGACATTTTTCCATAAGATTCACCCTAAACTAAATCTAAACAC
>DAOUTL010000195.1 GCA_030626685.1 Candidatus Bathyarchaeota archaeon
ACGACTTCATTCTGGTCACTGATTTTAGCTTAGGTCCGCTTGCACGGAACTTCGGCTACCACCAACTTCCCTAATGTGACGGGCGAATGTTCTCTAGGAACTTAGAGTTGACGTTCCCACTGTACGTGCGGATTTCCCGCATACAGCGAGCTCTAATGTATAAATTAGAGAGAATCCTTCCCTGTTTAAATATTTAATTTTTAACAGGTACTATGATTCAGCTGACTTCTGACGCTGCGTTAGTTCCGTTATACAACATCAGATCTCCCCGGGTCAATATATAAACTATTCCTAACATCCCAAGTCGAGCTTGTAAAATAATCTTCCCCACGCTCACCACCGATCCATGGGTCGACTAACTCTTAATAACTCGGGCTACTATTTGTTTCCAGATCCTTCGCCATCCACTTCGCAATGAATGACTATCCTTCAACTATGCTCTACTGACGAATAGTAGAGAAAGAGATTTTAACTCTTTAGCTTATGTATCTGCCGGGCGCGTTTAATTGTGAGTACAAGGTCCAGGGACATATTCATCGCGACATAGCTGATACGCGATTACTAGCGATTCCAACTTCATGAGGTCGAGTTTCAGACCTCAATCCGAACTGAGACCGGCTTTGATGAGATTAGCTCCAGCTTGCGCTTTAGCAACTCTTTGTACCGGCCATTGTACCACGTGTGCAGCCCAGGGCATAAGGGCCATGCTGATTTGGCGTCATCCTCGCCTTCCTCCTTATAAAATAAGGCAGTCCTCTATGACAAATAAAACATAGAGCAAGGGTTGCGCAGGTTTCCTCATTTAAGAGAGCACCTCACGGCACCTGCTGACGACAACCATGCAGCACCTGTATTAAGTGCCTTGCGGAGTTCACCTTTCGGTGAATTTTCACTTAACATGTCAAGCCCTGGTAAGGTTTTCGCTTATCGTCGAATTAAGCCACGTGGTCCACCGCTTGTGTAGACCCCCGTCTATTCCTTTGAGTTTCAACCTTGCGGTCGTACTTCCCAGGCGGGATACTTAACGCGTTAGCTTCGCCAGTGAAAGGGTCGACACTCCCACCAGCTAGTATCCATCGTTTACGGTGTGGACTACGAGGGTATCTAATCCTCTTCGCTACCCACACTTTCGTCCCTCAACGTCAGGGTCGTCCCAGTTAGCTGCCTTCGCTTTTGGTGTTCCATACGATATCAACGGATATCACCCCTACACCGTATGTTCCGCTAACCTCTAACGCCCTCTACCTCATTAGTTTTTCTCACAGCTTCAAAGTTGAGCTCTGAAGATTTAACAAGAAACTTGACGAGGCGTCTACGGACCCTTTACGCCCAATAAATCCGGATAACGCTCGGGGGCTCTGTATTACCGCTGCTGCTGGCACAGAGTTAGCACCCCCTTATTCTTAGAGTAACGTCATCTACTAAAAGTAGATTCTTCCTCTATTAAAGCAGTTTACAACCCGAAGGTCTTATTCCTGCATGCGGCGTCGCTCGATCAGGCTTTCGCCCATTGTCGAAGATTCTCGACTGCTGCCTCCCGTAGGAGTGAGGCCCGTGTCTCAGTGCCTCTGTTGGGGGCCATGC
Organism: Candidatus Bathyarchaeota archaeon; assembly: GCA_030626685.1. Lineage (GTDB taxonomy): Archaea > Thermoproteota > Bathyarchaeia > Bathyarchaeales > Bathycorpusculaceae > DAOUTL01. The sequence goes on from DAOUTL010000195.1 coordinate 1,585, forward strand.
TCTCACACCCCCTACCCGTCATTGCCTTGGTGAGCCATTACCTCACCAACAAGCTGATAGGACGCAGACCATTCCCAAAGCGAAAATACAAAGTATCACTTTACTAATAATTTTAATAAAACTATTAGACTATCTCGAATTAATTCGCCTTTCAACGAGTTATGCGAGACTTTGGGGTATGTTATCTACGTGTTACTAACCCGTTTGCCACTACCCATCCGAAGATGGATCGTTTGACTTGCATGCCTTATCCACGCCGCCAGCGTTCATCCTGAGCTAGGATCAAACTCTCAAAGAAACTCGTCCGATTATTTCATCGGACAAAATAAATTAGAAAAAACAATATTTACTCCTCTAGATATAATCTAAACCTAATGGAGTTCAAATAATTAGATAAAATCAATTATCTAAAAAAATGAAATTGGAAAGAACTTTTTATTTCCGTATACCCATTCTACTTATTTCATTCTTAATGTCAAGTTCAAAATGAGCCGAGGAGAGGATTTGAACCCCCGACCTACTGTTTACAAAACAGTTGCTCTGCCACTGAGCTACCTCGGCTTAGATA
>DAOUTL010000005.1 GCA_030626685.1 Candidatus Bathyarchaeota archaeon
GGTGGTTTGAAAAGGGTAAATCAAATGGGTAGGGAACTTATAAGAGAAGGTTTACTCCTAGCAAAGCCAACTCATTACGGTCTGCAAGTATCCTTAAACCCTCGAAAGAATCAAGCTATAAGAACAAACATTACAAGGTTCTTCCCAGAATTTGAGTAGTTGAACATTATGAAGTGATTGTTTCAGAACAATAGAAGAATGAAAAGTCTCTTATATTACACAAGGAGTGTTCTTAGTTAAACGAGAAGTAAATAAAGGTATAGCCTATACAAGGAAATGCTTCAAAAGATTCTAACCACTTTATAAAATGCATGGATAACTCTATTAAACTTATTAAAGGTAAAATCTTAATTCAATTCTAGGTGGAGAAAACAAGAAAGAAAATCAGGCAAAAGTCTATCTCAGATTAAACTATGTGAGAATTGAATGCCTCAAAAAAGATTATTCGCGAAGAAATAACTCGTGAGGAGTTAAATTCTCTTGTTGATAAGGCTGCTGACTTAATAAGAACAGCTGTAGATTACAAGTTTATTCTCGTGCTGCTTTTCTTGAAAAGACTGAATGATTTGTGGAAAAATGAAAAGGGGCAAGTAAAGGAAAGGCTAGTAAAAGAGGCAGGTTTATCAGAAAAGGAAGCCGAAAATATGCAAAAGAAAAAGTTGCTGGTCTCAACTTCAAATGATGACTTGCCAGCCTTAGCATTTTATCAGTCGCGTGGTTTTCAGATTTATGAGGTGAAGCCTAACGTCATAGCTGAAAAACATGGTAGAATCTTAGAAGGTATAGGCGGACTGCCTGCAAGAGACGAGTTGAGACTGCGGAAAATCCTTTACTAACAAATGCTTTTTCAAAGTTGGTGGTTAATGTTATTTTCAAAGGATGTTGAGTCCACGTCTTATTTCATCTAAGGTTTCTTTAGCCTTTGAATATTTACTGAACAGTTCTGAGAGTTTTCCGCATGGATATTCAGGGCAGTAAGCGCAGTTTTTAACTTTCTTTTCTCTCCCACACTTTCTTATTTCACAAACATTGCAATAACTGAAAATGCGCGAACTATCACTTATACAACCGTCACAGTTAACATCTTCTGGCTTGTACTCCTTCCCATATTGCCGAGTAAATATTTCAGCCACTCGTTTTCTCTCTACATCATCATCCTTCTGCGTCGCTATCAAAACGGGACAATCCGAACATATTATTCCGCAATACCCAATCGTTTTCTCCATTTAAACCATCTATATAAAATTAGGGCGAATGAGCTTATTTAATTTCTCAAAAATTGATTCAGCGTTCCGCTTTAACAAGCACTATTCTTTCAAAAAACGGCAAATCACGCTCTGCAACAATGCTGGTCATTAAGCCACTTTCCTCAAATCTTCGCAAAGTCTCGCCAACATCACACAATGTAGACTGCATCAAGAGGATGCGCCCATTCTTCTTCAGATATTTTGGTGCTTCGCAAATGAAACGGTCAATAACTTGTCTGCCAGTAACTCCGCCAGTCCAAGCGTGTTCAAGCCATGATTTATCCTCGGTGAATCCTGAGGGCAAATAGGGAGCATTGAAAAGGATTAAACTGAATTTTTCTCCAATTTTTATCGGCGCAAATAAGTTTCCCCGCGCAAAAAATATTTTATCTGCGACACGATTCAGCTTTGCATTCTCCTTTGCACATCGAACAGCATACGGATTTATGTCAACAGCAACAACTTTCGCGGCTTTCTCTGCCGCGATTATACCCAATATGCCACATCCAGTGCCCATGTCAAGAACGCTTTCACCTTCTTTCACAACCAAATTTTCAGCAAAAAGAAAAGAGTCTTCCGCTGGTTCGTAAACATTCTCAGAAACATAGAAGACGTAATCTGCGAAAAACACTTTTTTACTCGGCGAGTGCATTTGCCAAAGCTCCGAAATCTTCAGGTGCCAATTCTCTCACCCGTTTATCGCGAAAGGGAAGAGAGTCAACAATCTTAATCGTGTTTCCTGCAGTTATAGCATGTGTGCCTTTCATGAAAAGAGAAACAGCGTTTCTGACTTTTCTGTTGCGACGTGTGAAAAGTGATTGCACCAGTTGCTTGAATAACGCTTCATTTTTTAAGGTAAATGGCGGCGGCTTCTTCGGTTTTAAGCGTACAATAACCGAGTCCACTTCCGGCGGTGGATAAAACATCCATCTGGGAATGTCATCTAAAAGTTCAACTTCCACGTAATGGTACGCAACAACCGTTAACCACCCATAATCTTCACTTCCAACAGAAGCCACAAGGCGATTTGCAAACTCCTTTTGAAAGATTAAAACTGCGCAATCAAAATTTTTGTTGAAAAGCCACAGAAGCAAACGCGAAGAAATACGGTAAGGTGGAATTGAAACAGCTTTATTAAAATGTGGAATCTGCACTTTAAGCACGTCGCCCTTAATTATTCTGACGTTAGGCAAATCCTTGAGTTGTTCACGCAAAACCTTTACAAGCCTCGCATCAGATTCAACAGCTAGAACGCTTTTGCACTTATTCGCCAGAAAACGTGTCAAAAAACCTAAACCGGCACCAATGTCTAACACCACGTCGTTCAGGTCTAAGGAAGCATAATTAATCATGCGTTGGAAAATTGAAGGTTCAACTGTGAAGTTTTGTCCTAAAGGTTTCTTCGGAAAAATTCGATACTTTCGAAGCAGAAACTTCGTTCTTTTTAAGAGACTCATACTACCCCGTTAAACAACTCAATTAATGTTAGTGAACTCTCGTAAACAACCGATACTTGCTCGCGCCAGCCAACTCCTCCAAAATCCTCTTAGTAATCAACTTAACCGGATTAGGCAGCTCCGTGCGCTTCTGCAAATCATCAAAACTTTCGAAAGGCCTTCTCTCACGCTCATTTATAACCTGCCACATATACTTCTTTCCTATTCCCGGAATCAGCTCTAAAGCATGCATCCGCGGCGTTACAGCCCTTGCGGTATTGAAGAAGCTCACGAACCCTTTTTCACGGTTCAACACTATTCTACTGATCACTGCTGGAAGCTCCATCCTCGCAGTAGCTGTTAATTCGTCATAGCCTATTCGCCCAATGATGTACGTAATTTCTTCGCGCGCCTCCTTTCCAACATAAACGCGATCATGAGGTTTAAGCAGTACACCCTCTTTAACCAGTGCCTCTAAAAGTGTGAAGAACTCTTCGCCTACCAACTGAGCTAGAGCTCCCGCTCGATAGCCAGCCCTCCCTGAAGGACGTATCCCTGGGCGGCCGTGCAGCAAGAAATCTAGGACATAAGCGTACTCTTCGTATCGCTTCTCCATCATATTCGCCTTTATTTTATCATTACTGCTTTAAAAATAGTGGCTGAATTACCTATTTCAATTTTCGATGCCCGTCTAAAAGGCTAATTATGGCTTCCAACTTCGAAGTTTCAACAATTTTTCGGCCGCCAGCAAGAAAAACTCTTAATTCTTCGATGTTTTTTGGCATACAGTTAATGATTTGAACAGCCTCTTCTTCTTCTAAACCAAATTCGGCTACAAGTTTCTGCACGAGTTTTTCAGCTGCTTCAGCTTCCACCTTAGAAAATTTAGATGCGTAGTCAAGTGTGCGGCGTTGGAACTGGTCTAAATTTTCTTCACCTACAGACTCCAATAACTTTTTAACTTGTGGAAGCGTGAGCTTCTTTTCCATTACGTCTTTCTTCGACATCCTAATCACTCTCATATGGTTCTAAATGTTCAGGTCTAACAATAATTTCTTTGACAGCGTCTCCTTGCGTAACGCTTACAATGTAACTTCGCCCGCGTTTATCGGTTACTGTGCCGACCTTGCCGTAATAACGTCTGTGAGGTGCTCCTTTGTGGATGCTTGGGTCTATCTTAATGACTACACGGTTCCCGGGCTGGTATTCGTATAGTAGTTTGCTTAGTCTTATTTTGCCGCGCTCTCTAGGTTTCTTTTTTAGGAGGCGGCGTGTTCTTGCGCGGTAGCCCCTTGATTTCTTCATTTTTCCACCTCTTTAATTCCTCATAATTACGTTTAAAACATCAAGTTTTATAGGCTTCGCTTTGTTTTTGAGAATTTCCGAGACACTGGGTGTTGTTCTTCCTTCATCTCCAGTCACCAATTCCTTAACGTACAGCCCTCCTTGGCATCGTATTTTCATTTCAGCCTTTTTAGGCAACAACTTCTTTACTTTCACCTCGTATATGTACTTTTCCCGCGTTAAATCCGCCCGCCTATGCAAAACACGAAGGGGCGTTTTCTGCTTAACCATGATGTTCGTTAATTTCTCTTCTAAGAGACGCAGGTCCTTGGTTGCGATTGTATTTTCAAATTCTATGACTACACGGTATTCCTTTTGCGCCGATTCCGCCTTCTTCAGTTTTCTAACAACATCTTTGTCCGCAAACTGTAAGTTTGAAACTTCAACTTTACCTTTGGCGTAAACATTCACAGCCTCTTCCAGTTTTTTAAGGTTTAAAAATCGCTTTTTAGGTCTTGTAATTTCAATCACGAATGGTCTACCCTTGCCTAGCATGCGAGCATCGATATCTTCTCTTCCTGAAGCATGAAATGATGCTTTCACACCACCCGCCGCATCTAAGAAAGGTTTTTCAATTATTTCTTCCACTGATTCTTGATACATCTTTCCAGTCCAATTGCATTTCTCGCAGCCTTTTCCCCAGCAGTTTGAACAAAGCCATTTTGATTGTGGTATACCCCTAACGAGTTTCCTGTAGCGTCCAGCAATGTAAAGCGGATTTATCTGGAGCCTTACCTCTTCGGCTAACGGGTTAACAAGCACAACCATCTCGGGTTTCTTATACTCCACAGTTTTTCCGCTGAACTCGGCGATTTTTTTGCCTATTACTCGTCCAAACTCGTTTCGCATATTCTCGCCATAGCTCACTTCAAACTCAGCCTTAAACTCGTCTTCACGTTCTTCAACTGTAACAGGCAACTCTATGCCCACCAAAAAGTTACTATATTCATAACTCTTAAGCCTTTCAAGGGCTTTTTTCGCTAATTCGTCAACAATTTTAAATTTGTCTTCACATAGGAAGCATGTTTTTGGTAGACGTTTGCTTGGAATACGCTTTTTCATTCTATGCAGTATATCTTTTGCTATACCGAAAAAACCGTTTGTTGCAAGGGTTTTGAGGGTTTTCACGCCTTTCTTATCCTTTGAAATGGCGAGTGCATGGGCTTCCAGTGTTAAAATCATTTTTATTGCGTTTCCCCTTTCGTCGTTTTCTAAGCCGTGTCCAAGTAGTGCGAATTGTCTTCCTAAGCAATGGTCGCATAAAGGGTATTTTTCAAGCATCTTTAACGTTTTTTCCAGAATATTCATGACTGCGCTCCCTTTGGCTTTGCTCAGATTTTACTTAAACTTAAGCGGCAATCCCTTTCTGAAAAAGGGTAGTTTCTTTTTTCTCCGCAAAGTTTTCATCATTTTACGCATCATTGTGTATTGTTTCAGAAGCGCCTTTACGTCCTTTTCGCTTGTTCCGGAGCCTCTCGCCACGCGTTTTATTCTTGAAGAGTTGAAAAGCTTTGGGTTTTCCTTTTCCTGAGGCGTCATGGATTGAATTATTACACGCCACCTCTCTAAACTGTCCTCAGCCATGTTCAGCTTTTCCTCAGGCAAATCGTAGGACAAACCCGGAATCATTTTCAAAAGCTTTCGGAAAGGCCCCATCCCCCTCATGGTTTCAAACTGTTCATACATGTCTGTTAATGTGAACTTGCCGCTTAGGATGGCTTTTGCCTTCTTTTCCGGAACTTTTACCTCTGCTTCACGCACCTTCTCAAGCAAGGTTTCCAAATCGCCCATGCCGAGAAGCCTACCAACAAAACGGGAAGGAATGAAAGGTTCTATATCCCCTATTTTTTCGCCTGTACCGATGAATTTTATTGGTGCGCCTGTAGCGGCAACTGCTGAGAGGGCACCGCCGCCTCTTGCTGAACCGTCTAATTTTGTTACGAGGATAGAGCCTATGGGTGTTGCTTCATTGAAGGCTTTTGCTTGAACCATTGCTTGCTGCCCAATTGTTCCGTCAATCACCAGCACGACTTCGTCTGGTTTGATTTTTCTCTCAAGCATCTTCATCTCTTTAATCAGTTCCCGTTCCTCTTTGTGACGGCCGGCAGTGTCAATGATTATTACGTCTCTGTCATTGAAGTGCTTCAAACCTTCAAAGGCTATTTTGACAGGGTTCTTGGCTTTCAAGTCTCCATATAAGGGCACGTTTATTCTTTTTGCGAGTTGTTGAAGTTGTGCATAAGCGCCTGGTCGATACGTGTCTGCGCAGATTAGAGCTGGTTTTAGTCCTCTCTTTTGGAAGTATCTTGCAAGTTTAGCGGCGGCTGTTGTTTTTCCAGAGCCTTGGATGCCGACAAGCATTATTACCTTCCTTTTCCTAGGCTCTGCTTTTATTGGAACTGGTTTTTCTCCGAGAAAGCGTGTTAGCTCTTCGTAAACAACTGTTATTACATGATCGCGTCTTGAGATGCCCGGAGGAACCTTTTCTTTTAACGCTCTGTCTTCTATTCGCTTGGAAATGTCGAGTACAAGTTTAACGTTTACATCTGCTTGAAGCAGAGCCCTTTGTATGTTGCGCACAAGCTCTTTAACAGCAGCCTCATCAACAATGGAGGCTCTGAAAACCTTTTTTAAGGCTTCGTAGAGCGAGGAACCTAAACGTTCTAAAGCCATGGTTTACTCCAGATTTAAAACCCTTTACGCATTTAAATAGATATTCGCTTTTTAAACTTAAGTTCCATAAGCTTTTTACACCTCAAGGTTTCTAAGAATTGTTTGGGGGTTAAATTTGAGTGAAGAAGTTAAAATTATAGAGAAGAAGGAAACTCCATCCGGTGCCGCCATGCTTTTTGGTTTTCCAGATGTTGGATTAGTGGGCGTTATAGCAGCTTCACATATAATTTCGGAGCTTAACCTGACTGAGGTAGCATATTTAGATTCAAGGTTACTGCCGCCGCTTATTGTTTTGCATGAGGGGTTGCCGCATTCACCGATAAGGATTTTCGGAAACCATGACATTCTTTTAGCTGTTTCCGAAACAGCCATATCAGTAGATGTAATCTACCCTATAATGCACGCTCTAATCAACTGGGGAAGAAGCAAAAATGTTAAAATAATGATTTCAATGAGCGGCATTCCAGTTCAAGATAGACGGGACATTGAGAAACTGAAGGTGTTTGCTGCTGGGTCAAGTCCAGAGACGCTGAAAATGGTTCAAGATAAGGGCATAGAAATACTAAAAGAAGGGTACATGGTTGGTCCCCAAGCAATTATGATGCAGTACTGTGCCAGAACAGGCGTGCCAGCCGTCACCCTACTTGCACAGTGTTTCTTTAACTATCCAGATCCAGAAGCAGCAGCAGAAATACTAAAGGAACTGGCAAACATCACGGGAATAAAAGTGGACGTTTCAAAGCTTCTGAAGAAGGGTGAAGAAATTCGTTTAAGGGCAAGGGACGTGATGAGGCGAACTCAGCGAGAGTTGTCTAAGATGAAGAAGACGCAAGAGTACGACATCCCATTGTACGTATCTTAAGGAGGAAAGCAACAATGCCAATTAGAAGGAGACGCTCAATCTTCGACATAATCGATGAGTATTTTGAAAGTTTAGAGGAACGAGTTAAACGGTCAGGAGAGACATTAATTGAAAGACCAAGCTGGAACCAGAAAACTTGCACGGTGGAGCCACTCCGTGACATCATGGTAACTCCGACAGAAATTATAGTGACAGTTGATTTACCCTACGCTGAAGAAAGCACGATACGAGTTAAACCGATAGACAAAGACACTCTTGAAATATTGGCTAAGATGAGACGGAAAATACGTTTCGATGACTTCGGTATAACCCACTACGAAGGGGAGTTCCAAACATTCCAATGTCAGACACGTATTCCAGTGCCTGTGTATATGGAAAAGATGGAAATCCGCTTCAAGAAGGGGTTTTTGGAGATTCGCTTGCCGCGGAAACATGAATATGAGATTTCAAGAGAATAGATTTGGAAGCCTCAGCACAGGGTTTAAAGGTCTTCGTAAATCAGACGGCTCTTCTTGCATCATCCGCTTCGAAAGTAATTAGGCAAACAGCAAAATAAACTTTAATGGAAAATTTTAATAACAAGCTGCGGTAGCCAATTCTGCTGGAACACAGCGTTTCCAATGTCATATTTACACAAAACTCATATGCAAGCCATGCGTATGGAATAATCTTCACGGTTTAAGGCGGTGAAAATGGCAGAAAAACTCCTCTCAAACTATAAAAAACTGATGGAAAAAGGGAGAGGACTCTTCATTCTCCAGTCAGCCGTTGCCGTCATCCATTGGGATATGGAAACAATGATGCCGCCGAAGGCGATTAAATTGCGAAGTCAACAGCTTGCAACGCTCAGTAGAATTGAACATAAAATGAGCACAAACCCAGAAATAGGAACTTTGTTGGAAGAGATTATGCGACATCCAGAATATGATAAGCTGGATGCTGTTCAGAAGAGAAACGTGTACTTGACAAAGAAACACTATGATGAACAAACAAAGCTGCCTGAAGAACTTGTTGCAGAGATTGCAAAACAACAAGCCGTAACCGTAGATGTCTGGAAGAAAGCGAAAGCAACGAAAGATTTCTCCATGTTTAAGCCTGAACTCGAAAAGCTTGTTGGATTGAAAAAAAAGGCTGCTGAGATTCTAATGGAAGTAAAGGAGACCGCAACACCTTATGATGCACTAATAGACATTTTTGAACCAAAGATGACGGCTGAAACAATCAGCAGAGTTTTTGATGAATTAAAGGAAGGCTTGGTTTCACTGCTAAGGAAATGCGAAAACGCCCCGAAACAACCAGACACATCCATTTTTAAGCGTAAAGTTCCCGTAGACGTACAACGCAAGATTTCCAAAGCACTCGCCAAATTCATTGGATACGATGTAGAGTCAAAAGAGGCTGGAGGCAGAATTGACGAAACTGAGCATCCCTTCACAACAGGTTATTACGATGATGTGCGCATAACAACACACTATTACGAAGATAATTTTGCATCTTCCTTGTTTTCAGTGCTGCATGAAGGTGGACACTCCATCTACGAGCAGAACCTAAACCCAGAATGGATTTTCCAACCAGTTGGAACCGCATGCTCTTCTGGCTTCCATGAATCACAGTCGCGCTTCGTGGAAAACATAATTGGACGATCTCGCGAATTCTGGGTTTATTTCTTACCAAAATTGAAGGAACTCACAGGAAATATTCTCTCAGACATAGATTTAGACACGTTTGTTCACGCCGTCAACCAAGTTAAGCCATCCAAGATTCGCGTTAACGCAGATGAAGTCACATATGGACTCCACATCATCGTAAGATTCAATCTTGAACGCGATATATTCGCCGATAAAATAATGGTGACGGAACTCCCAGAAAATTGGAACCAAAGTTACGAGGACCATCTTGGTGTAGAGATTGAAAACGATTCCGAGGGTGTAATGCAGGACACACATTGGGCTAGCGGTTTATATGGCTATTTCCCAAGCTACGCATTAGGCAACATTTACAGCGGACAAATACTCGCTGCGATGGAGAAAGATCTGTCAAACTGGCGAAGCCAAATCGCAAAAGGCAACTTCAACTGTGTAAAGCAATGGCTAATCAAAAACGTCCACAGCTATGGAAATCTCTACGACCCTCTAGACCTCATCAAAAAAGTTACTGGAGAAGAACTCCGCGTCAAACCATACTTAAACTATCTAAATGAAAAGTATTCGAAACTTTACGGTTTTTAGTCAATCACCTTTTTTCTTTATACTTTCATACACCGTTAGGATTGTTTCTGCGAGAAGACCGGCAATTATAAGATATACTCCGCTCCAGCCGATTGATGCATTGTAGTAGTTGCTGCCATACAAGAATAAAACCACGCCTATGATTACTATACATAAGCATACTAAATCCTTCCATGACATACAAACAGCTCCACAAGCTGATTTTAAGCCTTTTAAACTCTCAAGGTATATAGACTTACCGATTGCTCACAGTTAGGATCATCACTTAAAGGCTATGCGAACAGCGAAGAAAATGTTAAACTGACAACGAAAGCCGCATTAGAAAACGCTGAAAAATTAAGAATTAAAAGCGTAGCGTTTCCAAGAATCGGCACTGCGTCGGCGGCGGGCCCGCATCGAAGAGCGTGAAAATTATGAAATAGACGTTAAGAGTGTAGATTGTCCATGGAATGTTTGCTTCAAGAAATTATTTTTGTAGGTTTTTCGCAGATTCTGCGGAAGTGTTCAGAAAGGCTGTGGAAAAATCCGCTTTCTAGCTTACTTGTCGGCATCTCTGTACGTAGATCCATTTTTAGTTTTCATATTATCCGACAGATTTATATATAGCTTCTCATTCAGATTATCCAAGGTCATTTGAAATGTCGGGAAGTGACGTCAAGAAGCCGGAAAAAAGGGAAGAATTCGTCAGAATGTTGATGGAAGCTGTCAGAAAAGAGGTTGAAGCACGTAGTCTTTTAAGGGGCAAACCGACAAAACCTACAATTTCGGGGACAGCTAAAATCTTGAACATACATAGGGATACTCTTTATACGTGGCTTAGGGAGTTTGATGTCGATTTTAAGGAAGCTTCTGAAAAGTTATCCGTAACTTCTTTGCCGGAAGCTGCCGAAGTATCTAGAAAATACGCATACTTTATTGGTGAGGCACTTGTGGGAGAGGGCAACGAGGTTGCACATATCGACCTCTTAATAGGTGATAAAGAGGGGCCCGTCGGAGAAGCGTTTGCAACTGGTTTATCCAATCTTTCTATGGGGCATACACCTCTTTTGGCAGTTATAAGACCTAACCTTCCACCCAAACCACATACGTTACTTGTGCCAAAAGTCACTGTGAAGAATCTTAAAGATGCAAATAAGATTTTTGGACCTGCGCAAGCTGCTGTGGCGAAGGCTGTTGCAGATGCTGTGGAGGAAGGAATTATTCCTAAAGATAAGGTGGATGACTGGGTTATAGTGTGCAGCGTTTTTGCGCATCCACAAGCGAGCGATTACCGCAAAATATACCACTACAATTACAGTGCAACCAAACTTGCCTTGAAAAGGGCATTGGCAAAGTATCCGCCATTAGAAAAAGTGTTCTATGATAAGGATAGAGCTAGACATCCAATAATGGGATTCAGAGTGCCACGCTTGTGGAGACCACCTTATCTGCAAATTGCGCTTGACATACCAGACTTGGAAAGGACAAAGAGAGTAATTGCACAGATTCCCAGAAGCGACAGAATAATATTAGAAGTTGGAACGCCCCTCATTAAAAGGTATGGGACAAGGGTGATAAGCGAATTAAGGGAAGTAGCTAGAGACATATTCTTCGTTGCAGACTTGAAAACTTTGGATGTTGGAAAGGTTGAAGTTGACCTAGCTTATGATGAAACTGCAGATGCCGTGGTTGCCGCTGGGCTTGCACCAGTTGAAACGCTTAACGCATTTATCTATGAAGCAAAAAAACTTGGAATATATGCTGTAATAGATATGCTAAACGTGGAAAACCATATTAAAAAGCTCAAAATGCTCAAAGAATTTCCAGATGTGATTATTTTGCACAGAGGAATAGACCAAGAAACTGGAAGAACCCTAGGATTGGAACGCATCCAAGAACTGCGGCAAGCCTTTAAGGATAAACGATTTTTAATCGCTGTGGCGGGTGGAATAGTACCAGAAACAGCAAAAGAAGCATTAGAAAAAGGCGCCAACATAATCATAGTTGGAAGGTATGTGACACAATCAAGGGACATCGAACGTGCCATAAGGGACTTTCTTGAGCTGACGCCTGAAATGCGAGAAGACGTGGACTTGTTCAGGGTACACGTAGAATAGGCTGTTATCCAAAAGTTTTCATAAATCCTTAATAGAGAGATGTTCAACTTTCATAACACTACTGGAGTCTATCACTCATGGCTAAGTTCAAAATAATCATATCAGACCCGGAAACAGGAACTTCAAAAACGGTTGAACTGGAAGAAACTCGTGCCATTCCGTTAATTGGAAGGAAAATAGGCGAAGTAACAGACGGTTCAATAGCTGGCTTGCCGGGTCATAAATTGCAAGTAACAGGGGGCTCAGACAAAGATGGATTTCCAATGAGGTCAGACGTCCATGGCGGTGTCCGCCGAAGAATAGTGTTAAGCGGAGGGGTAGGTTTTAACCCTCAAGACAGAGGAGAAAGAAGACGCAAAACAGTTCGTGGGAACGTAATAACAGATGAAATTGTGCAGGTAAACATGAAAATCGTGGAGGAACCAAAGCGACTCAAAGAAAGCAAGAAAACGAAAGAAGAGAAAAAACCCCTTGAAAAAGAAGTTGAGACAGAAGCTCAAACAACAAGCAGCGCTTGAAACGGAGCTTAACATTTATTAACTCGCATAATTTAATCCTTCAATAATTTGTAAATGTTTATGGGAAAATAAAGAAATGAGCAGCGAAAAACGTGCAGCTTTGCCAAGGCAGCCCGAAGTAAACATCGGCACCATAGGCCACGTTGACCATGGCAAAACAACATTGGTGCAAGCGTTAACTGGTGTTTGGGCGGCAAGACACAGCGAGGAATTGAAAAGGGGGATAACAATAAAGTTAGGTTATGCGGACATGCCGGTTTATAAATGTCCTAAATGTGAACCGCCGAAAAACTATTCCACAAAACCAGTTTGCCCCTATTGCAGTTCAGAAACAACTTTTATTCGAGCAGTCAGCTTCGTGGATGCACCGGGACATGAAGCGTTAATGGCAACTATGCTTTCCGGAGCTGCAATAATGGATGGGGCAATACTTGTAATAGCAGCGGATGAAAAATGCCCCCAACCGCAAACGAGGGAGCACCTAGCAGCCGCCGAACTCATCGGTATAAAAAACGTAGTTATTGTGCAAAACAAAATAGACATTGTTGATGAAAAAAGGGCACGTGAAAGCTATGATGAAATTAAGAAATTTGTTAAAGGGACAATAGCGGAAAATGCGCCCATAATTCCAGTTTCAGCTCAACGTGCAGTAAACACAGACATCCTCATCCATGTAATGGAAGAGTTCATCCCCACGCCAGAAAGAGATGAAACAAGACCTCCACTAATGTATGTTGTTCGCTCGTTCGACGTTAACAAGCCGGGTACTCCGGTTGAGAAGTTAGAGGGAGGCGTAATTGGAGGCACAATACTGCAGGGCAAGTTCATGGTTGGAGAAGAAATAGAGATCAGTCCAGGGGTCAGCGTAGAAAAGGAAGGTAAAGCTGTTCACAACCCCTTGTTCAGCGAAATAGTTAGTTTGCATGCTGGTGGAAGAAGCGTGAAAGAGGCGCATTGCGGCGGATTAGTAGGTGTAGGAACGCTCTTAGACCCGTCATTTTCGAAGGCAGATGGATTAACGGGAAACATTGCCGGAAAATCAGGTATGCTCCCCTCGACACTATCAGAGTTAACCTTGGAAACGCACGTTCTTGAACTCGCAGTTGGAACAAAAGAGCTTATAAAAGTTGAAAAGATAAGCATGGGCGAAACTTTACTTTTACATGTGGGTGCCGCAATAACCGCCGGGAAAGTCACTTCAATAAAGGAAGGTGTGGTTACGGTTAAGCTTACTCGGCCAGTCTGCTCACAAGCTGGTTCAAGGGTTGCGATAAGCAGAAAAATAGCAGGTAGATGGAGACTTATAGGATACGGAATGACGTTTTAACATGACAGTGAAAACTAAACATACAAAGAAAACTCTAAAAGTGATTTTAGATTCAAACGCCTTGTTTGTCCCGCTTCAATTTAAAATCGACGTTTTTGAAGAGTTAAAAACGCTTTTAAACATGAATTTTGAACCAGTTTTGCTTTCAACTATCCGACAAGAACTCGAAAAAATTGCTGAAAAGGGCTCGCCCAAAATGCGTAAAAAAGCTTCTTACGCCTTAAAATTAGCTGAAAAATGCACTCTTTTCGAGGTTGATAATAAATTTGCAGGTTCCCCGGACGACTCCATTGTTCAGATGGCTCGGGAATGGAACTGTCCTGTGTTTACAAATGACAGAGAACTTAGAAAGAGGCTAAGAAATATAAATGTGCCAGTTATTTATGTGAGGCAAAAGTCACGATTAGAAATTGACGGAGGATATGATTCCTGTTTAAACTTATAACTTTAGAAGATACAATTCGCATTCCACCCGAAACTTTCGGCAATCCGTTAGAAGCCGTGGGATACCAGCAGGTTAAGGCGAAATATGAGGGAATGGTTGATGAAGGTTTAGGCTATGTTATAGCCGTAACTGAAGTGAAGGTAAGCCCTGTCGGAAAAATAATTCCCGGTGACGGAGCCGCTTATCATAAGGTAGAATTTTCTCTGTTAACATTTTATCCTAAAATTCAGGAAATAGTAGAAGGGGAAGTTGTGGAGGTTGCTGATTTTGGAGCTTTTATACGTATAGGACCTGTTGATGCATTGCTTCATGTTTCACAAGTCATAGACGATTTTATTTCCTATGACGAGAAGCAGAGTGTTTTGATGGGGAAGGAAACGAAGAAGAAGTTGACGAACGGAGACCAAGTGCGTGTTCGAATAACAGCAGTTTCACTTGGCAGAGCCGGAAGTTCCGGAAAGATAGGTGTAACAGCCAGACAGCCTTTTCTGGGAAAGCTGGAATGGATTGAACAAGAAGTGCAAAAAATAAAAGAAGCCGTGGAGAAAAAGCCAGAAAAGAAAGCGAAAGTAAAGCGGAAGTAAAGGGTTGTGCAATGAACGAGAAAGCTTGTTTAACATGTCACCTTATATCCACAGGAAGCATCTGCCCAAGGTGTAAAACACCAACTTTAAGCGATGATTTCAGTGGTATAATCATAGTATTTGACCCGGAAGGCTCTGTTATTGCAAAAGTCATGAACATTAAAGAGAAAGGACGTTATGCATTAAAGGTTAGATAAAATGGCCGTCAAATATCGTCTTCCACTAGAACTTCGTGAAAAACTCAAAAAACCCATCGGCGTATTAATTCGAGGCTCATTCAACGAAACCATGAAGAGATTTAAGGAAATTGTGGAAGAGGAAAAGCCACCAAGGATAGTTTCTGTTGGAGACACTGTCTCAAAAAACCTAGTAAGAAATAACGTGTTTCCCCAGCTATTAATCGTGGATAATAAAGTTATGAGAAAGAAAATAAGACCTGCGGTGCTTGCGGCTGATGCGACGCTCCAAGTTGAAAATCCTCCGGGAACAATAACAGAAGAAGCCTTTACAGCGATTGCGAAGGCATTGAAGCAGAATTGCCGTGTTAAAATAGTTGTAGATGGAGAGGAAGACTTGCTAACTCTTGTTGCCGTCTTGTATGCGCCGGAAAACTCTTTCGTTGTGTACGGTCAGCCGTATGAAGGCATAGTTGTAGTTAAAGTTACAGAGAAGAAAAAGGTAGAGGCGGCTGAAATTTTAAAAGCCATGGAGAACGCTTCGAAAAGCTAAATAAAGAGGATACCCATCAAGTCAAACACCGCAAGCGAGGAAAAAGCTATGAAAGCCAAATTAATATCAGAACGGGAAAATCCACTGTTAAAACGAAGAGAAATCTACTTTCAAGTAGAGCACACCCAAACCGGCGGAACACCGCCACGCCTAGAAGTTAGAAAAGCGATTGCCGACGCCTTAAAAACAAACATAGACTTAGTTTATGTCAAAAAATTGAAGACTAAAACCGGAACACAAGTGGCTGCTGGAATAGCAAACTGTTACGAGTCCGTCGAACAAGCCTTGCTTGTGGAACCAGAATATATCGTTAAAAGAAACAGCCCGCCTGAAAAGCCAGAAGAAGAGGAAAGGAAGGAATAGGATATGTCTGAAAATTTAGAAGAAGCACCAGAACGAAAGAAAAAAGAAAAAGTTGAGAAAAGAAAGAAGAAGGAAAAAGGAGTTTTCTCTTTATACAAGATAGAAAATGGCAAGGTTGTAAGGCTACGTCCAACTTGTGAACGTTGCGGACCAGGATACTTCATGGCTGATCACGGTGATAGATACACTTGTGGACACTGTGGTTTCACACGATACAAACTCGCTGAAAAATAAACAACTTTAAATTACGCGGTGCCTCGATATTTTGATGATTTAAATGGTTAGGGTAAACGTTTGTATAACTAATGTTTCTGCCGAACGTTTTTGGGATATTAAAAAATCTATTCCGCCGATTCAGATAAACACGAACCTTAACTTGATAGGGGTGGAGAAAATATCGGAAGATTCGTTGGAGGTGCCATTTGTTTCAACAATTAATTATAATCCTTCTGTTGCGCAGATAAGCCTGAAAGGAAAAGCATATGTGGTTGGTGATAAAAGTGAAGTTGAAAAGATTTACAAAGAGTATAAGGAGAAGAAGCCGCCGTCACCAGCCGTAGCGCAGTCAATATCCAACGTTGTCTTCATAGAATCTGTGTTAATATCCAGAACGCTAAATGTTCCACCACCAATTCCTCTGCCGCAAATATCAGCTAAGCCACCAAGTAAGAAGCCTTCGAGAATAGACTATAGCGCCTAAACTGTAAGAAACAAAGCTACCTCAACGGAACATACATTGAAGAACGAGAGGAGCCGATGCCTGGAGTTCCGTGTTTTACGGGCTTATTTGTGACTGCGAATTCGCCTAAGTAATGCCCAACCATTTCGGGCTTTATTTCTACTGGAACGAAATTTTTGCCGTTGTGGACGAGGATTGTGATGCTAACCATTTCGGGCAGAATAATCATGTCTCGCACGTGTGTTTTAACTATTGCGTTGCTTCCTTTTCTGATGGCTTCTTTTGTTTCCCTTATTTTTTCAAGCAGCGTCCTCTGTTCTGGTGTTAAACCGCGATGGAGACTTCTCCTTTGTCTGGAAGGAAGTATATTAATGAATTCATCCATTGCCATACTCTGCAGTTGGTTAAGCGTATACCCGCGATATGTGAATTCTCTCGGCATTTTTCCTCAACTTATTGGCAACGTTAAATGCTATAAACCTTCTGTTCTAACGCTATCTGGTTGACTTTTTCTTTTTCCGCCCAGCACCCTTAGCCGCGATTAATCCAACTTTCTGTCCGGGTGGAGCATGCCGTGAAACTGTGGTGCCTTTTCGTGCACTTTTTTTGCTGCTGCCATATGGATGCACGGCAGCAACCATTGCTCTTCCACGGGTTCTTGGGTACTTATGTCCCTTCGCTTTCATTTTATGGAACTTCGCGCCAGCTTTTAAGAAGGGTTTCTCTGTTCTACCAGATCCCGAAGCTACACCAATCGTTGCCCTACAATAATCATTTACATACTTCGTCTTCCCTGATGGAAGCTTGATTATTGTTCCCTGGGCTGTGTGCGCCACAACCGTTGCGTACGCTCCTGAAGATTTTGCGATTTTGCCACCGTCTCCTGGGCGGAGTTCTACGCTGCATATCATGGTGCCTCCTGGGATTTTTCCGATTGGGATGATGTTGCCGACTTCAACCGAGGCTTTTCCACCCATCTGAATTTGTTGACCTACATAAACTCCTTCGGGAACCACGGTGTAGCATGTTTCCCCGTTTTCAAATCTTATTAAGGCGAGGGGGGCTCCTCGTCCAGGGTCGTGAACAAACTCTTCAATAACGCCTTTGATTGCCGTTTTAAAATATTCTTTTGTTGTTATTGTTAATGGATATTGTGCGGGGGCTACTCTTTTGTGGGTTGAAGCTCTATACGTGGGTCCGCCGCGTCCGCGTCTTTGAACACGAATTCTCTTTCCCATCTCTCGTTCACCTCACATTTACTTTATAATATTCCAAGTTTGATTGCGACGTCAACCGCTTTATACTCTGGGTGAAGCTTGACAAAGGCTTTCTTTTCCCCTTGTGGCGTGATGAGGAGGTTGACTTTTTCGACCTTTACTTCATAAAGTTCTTCGACTGTCCTTTTCACATCAGTTTTGTTTGCTTTTAGGTTGATTATGAAGACCAGTTTATTTTCCTTTTCAATCATTAGGCTTGCGGATTCCGTCATCAATGGATAGAGTATTACCTCGTAGGGGTCCATTATGTTTTCTCTCCTCCACCGTAAAGTTCGCTCAGTCTTTCAATTGCACCATTTGTCCATATTGTTAGTCTTCCAGGATGCGTGCCGGGAGCAAGGATTTCGGCATTTAAATTGTTAACGGTGACAACATCCACACCTGGTATGTTTCTCGCCGCTTCTATTATTCCTTTGTTTTCAGCCACAACTATTAGGGGGCCTACCGCCTGCTTTATTTTTCTGCCTCGGAGTTTACCTTTTCCAGCTCGGATTTTTCTGCTTTCCCTTACCCGATAAAGGTCCGACAAGACCCCGAGGTGTATGAGGGCTTCCCCAA
>DAOUTL010000118.1 GCA_030626685.1 Candidatus Bathyarchaeota archaeon
GGAGAAGGGGGAGGAATGGTATGTTACGGTGAATGACAAGGCGACGCGTGTTGACAGGGCTATTTACCGTCCAGCGTATGAAACGGCTGTGGCTGTGCTTCCGAAGGTTAGGGATGAGGAGTTGATTCGCGAGGCTGAGAAGGTTCTTGAAGAGGCAAACGAGGCTGTGGAAAAAGCCATCGGATGATGACGTGATGAAAGTGTGTCTCTGTAAAAGCTTAGGGTTCGATACGTTCGTTGAAGGGTCTAGAGTTTATGCGGGTAAGGGCAAGTTTTTCTCGTTGTTTTTGGTTTGACACAAGTTGTTTGAGGGGGTCTGTGGGCGAAGATGTCTGAAGTTCCTTTCTCGAGCAAAATTGGTTTATATTGCTATTATGATGGTTGTAGGGTCTTTGTCGGATGCCATGATTGTGTAGTCGTTTTCGTCTAAGTGATAGAAGTTGTATATCTTTGGTGGAAGTATGACTATGTGTTTATTTTGTTGACGATTTATTTTGACACGCGTTTTTGTGAGAGCGTTTTTCTCTAGCGCCTTTAGAGGTTTAGCCGTTATGACCAGGTGGTCTGTGTCCATGGTGTAGAGTATCATTGTTTCTGGTAGTTCTTTACCTGCCGTAACTTTTTCATCTATTTCTATTCCGGTTTTAACAAGTTTCTGCATGTTTGTTTCCTTCATAATCGTTCTGTATGTCCCCTTATTAGGATTAGCTCAACTAAGTCATTAATTTTTCTTTACCTTACCCATAGATCAGCCTTCATGGGCTGTCCTCTACGTTTCTGGAAGCGCATGGTGAACAGAAGCAGGTGTTTGGGTGTTCTTTCATAATTCTTTAACTTATACTGAAGTTTTAAGAAGATGGAGATTTTGAATTCGTCAAGTCCGTCCTTTTTGTGTTTTAATATCCATTGTTTTGTGATCTTTTTAGGAATCCGCACTATTATTAGAGGCATTTTCGCTCATTTCCAATGTTGCATTGTTTGAGACTTAGAAATTAATCAGAGGTTCTTTATATCAGCTATGGGCATAAGTTCTGTAGCTATATATTATCAAAGTTTTATGATTCTTGGTTTTGCGTTTGATTTTAGAGTCTAATGAGAAGCGTAAAGAGGAGGTTAAGGATGAAGGTGTCAGAGGGGAGGTTGAGAAGATTAAGAAAAGGGTAGAGGCCTTAGAAAGAATGTTTGATAAAGAAGTATGGAGGAAGTCCCTTGTCTTCCTAAAGTAGATTGGTTGTTACGCCATATTGTTTGGATGTTTCTGCTTCTTTTCGAGGTTGGCGGTATGCTTATTAGGTTGTGTACAACTTATATAAGTGGTGGACAATTTGCCTGTGAAGACTATGTCTGCGAGGTTCAACGATGAGCTCTACGAGGAGATTTTGGAGTATGCTAAAGAGAAAGGCATACCTAAAACGAGGGCGCTTAGGGAGTTGACGAAGGAAGGAGTGAGGAAGTGGAGATTAACGAAGGCTTTGGCCTTTTATAGAGAGGGAAAAGTAACGGTGTGGAAGGCATCGCGTATAGCGGGGGTTCCTCTTTCAAGAATGGTTGAGGTTGCTGCGTCTGAGAAGATTCCGATACATTATGGAAGAGAGGATTTGGAGAGCGACTTCAAAAGCGTCTTCGGTGAAACTGTTTGAAAGCTGTCCTTAACGCCAGCCCGCTTATTTATCTTGGAAAGAAGAGAAAAACGAGTCTTCTGAGGCTGGTGTTCGAAAAGGTTCTTGTTCCCGTAGAGGTAGAAAAAGAGATATTAAAACTCTATGATAGTCCTGAGGCAGTGCAGTTGAGAGATGCTATCCAAGAAGGTTGGATAGAAGTGGAGCGGTCTTCCGAAAACAAGAAGAAGCAAATCGCAAAGTTGTTCGGTGAGATAGATGAGGGGGAGGCTGCCGTAATAGCGCTAGCACTCGAAGGACACGGGGAAAACGTCATAATTGACGACGCTGAAGCAAGAACTGCTGCCGAATACTTTGAACTGAAGGCTCATGGAACCTTATACATAATTTTAGAAGCGTATAAGCGCAATATTTTCAAGTCGAAAGCAGAGGTAATAAGTATGGTGAACAACATGCTGAGGAAAGGCTTCTACATCTCCAGCGAGGTTTATGCGCGGCTTCTGTTTCTCTTAGACAAACTCAGATGAATGTGCTTTTGGCTCGTTTGATGAGCGTGCGTGTGATTCCGAGTTTTGCATTTTATTTAGAGTCTAATGAAAAGGATAGAAGAGATTATAGATGAAAGCGTTTGGAGTGAGGTTGAAAAGGTTAGGAAAAGAGTGGAAGCCCTAGAGAAGGAGTCAATTAGGAGAGAGCATTAGCTATTTCTTTCGTGGTACTCATTTGATGAAAATTACGTTTTTCAGGTTTTTGAAGTGTTCATCTCCTGTTACTATTTCAGCCTTTTTTATTGATCCTGTTGCATAGACTATCGAGTCGGCTAATCCCCAGCCTTTAATCTTCTTTTTTACAGTGACATCCATTTTGGCGGATTCTATGGCGATTGTTTCGTCTAGGGGGGCGAGGGCGCTTCTTTCTTTGATGAAGGTTCTTTGTTTTTCTGCTAGTTCTTCGCTTTCTACTTTGATGGTTTTTGCGTAAACTTCGGCGAGGCAGATGGTGGGGGTTATTTTCTCCTCTAAGCCTTCGATTATGGGTTTGGC
The DNA here is from genome assembly GCA_030626685.1 of Candidatus Bathyarchaeota archaeon. Classification (GTDB taxonomy): domain Archaea; phylum Thermoproteota; class Bathyarchaeia; order Bathyarchaeales; family Bathycorpusculaceae; genus DAOUTL01. The sequence continues at coordinate 2,663 of DAOUTL010000118.1, forward strand.
TTTTTCTCCTGCTTTGGTTCCCATGAAATATTCTATCCACGCGTAAGAGTCTATTATGTACTTCATAGTCGTTCCCTATGATCTCTTAAGTCGCTTACATCAGCGTGTTTCATGACTCCGAACATGCTTTCTTTTTTGGCGAAATACTCGACAAGAATTTCATTTATTAGCTTTGAAATGTTTCTGGTTCCTGCTTTTTCCTTGAGGGCTTGATGCACGTCTTCTCTTAAAAGGACTGTTGTCTTCTTAGCCATAAACATCACCGTAAACATCTATGCAGCCATTGTTTTATAAACCTTGCGTTGTGAAAGGTTAAAGCTTGGTTTAAAGTTAAGATTTTTGAAGAGCTACAATCATGATGTTTAATCGTGGTTTTTCTCTGTCCGCTCCCTCCCGAAAAAAAGGTATTTATGTGGTTTCTGTAACATGTTTTGGTTGATTCTTATCAGTCCAAGTTGTTTTGGCTGAAAATTCTTAAATATGGGAGGGAATCACCTTTAAAACGCAGTTAGGGTATATAATTTTTTCATCGATTACAGACGCTTTTGACTATATTCAATTTATCTTCTGCTGGCGCCTTCACCCAAAGTTTACGTTTCAGGTATTATGTATTTCAAAAAACGTTTGACCCCTCTATAGTTTTAATGTTCTAACTAATTCCGCTGGTGTACACACAGATGCTCCAATGAATGATTTCAGTTTCTCGCGGCGTTTTAGAATGTCCTTGTCCAATGTGGTGAAGTAATCGATTTTTTGACGGTAAAGTCTCTGTGAAATAAGAGCTGCAGCTAAGTGAAGATTATCTAATGTTTTGAGACTGACTTTTAGGGCTGTTTCAAAAGCCAGTGCAAACAGAGCTGGCAACTTCACGCGGCTTTCCTCGATCTCGATGGATATGTCTCCACCCGCAGAGATGAAATGTAAGTTTCGAATACTCATGATTCTGCGAAGGAATGCCCCCGTTATGTCCTCGCGTTTCATGATTTTCCCTGCCTTCGCGAACCCCTTATAAGCTCTGCTGATAACGCTTGCTACCTCAACGATTGTAAGAACAGAAGTCATCGCTGATAAGTTTCCAGCTTCAACGTTTCTAAGGATTTTCTTAGCAGCCTTGTGTTGCGGCTCCTCTGGAGCGTATCTTGTGAGAATAACGTTGGTGTCAAGATAAATGAGTTTCATCTACGCCTACCTTCAGCAACGAGCTGAGGCACGCTTAGACCCTCAAAAAGTTTAGATCCAACTCTTTCCAAATCGTCATGAGAAAGATTTGGCGAGTTCACTAGCAGATTTTCAAGCTCCTCGCCGAGGAAAAGCTCAGGGTGGCTCCGTAGGTATTCTTCAACGATAGTCCTTAAGGCCTCGCTTCGACTTCGAAAATGTCCCCTTAACACTGCTTGGTCTACCTTTTTCACCAGCTCTTCGGGCAACCTTGACGTAACAACTTCATTCAAGAAGGACACCGTGATTTTGTATACAAAATGAATACTTAAACCTTTTGCCTTAATCGCGGTTTTTCTCCCTCGCCCCCCCAAAAAAAAGTTATTTACAAGTTTATATAACATGTTTTGGTGATGGTGGAGGGCAACTTGAAGGTTCAAACTGGGTTGCGGGTTGAGGGGTTTGTTTTTGAGATTTCGAATAGCGTTGGAGCGAAATGTATTTATGGTTTTTTGGCGATATGGAAAAATGGTGATAAAGTAGCATGGTGTTAAGGGGTCAATTAGACAAAAAGTTGGAGCGTAAGTTTAGAGA
>DAOUTL010000031.1 GCA_030626685.1 Candidatus Bathyarchaeota archaeon
AATCCAAGCTACAACTCAATGCACCGTTGGAAACCAGAAACTCAGAGTAGAGAACTCGCAAGCACAAATAACCGCATATTTTAAACTGCAAAATCCAGACAAGGCTTTGAAGGTTCATGTTAGTCCAAAAATAATAGACGGGTTAAAGAATAGGTATTCAAAGGGGGCTTCTAACGAAGAGCTCGCATGGGAAGTTGCCTCCATGCCAGAGAGCCGGCTGTTTACGATAGAAAATCAATAAATATTTTAGCAGCCCAACCCTAGCCAAGTTGAAAATCAACATGAAAGATTTAGAAATAGCCAAAAAGAGACTGAACGAAAAAAATTTGACACTTTCCATAGTAAAAAATGCAGAGGTAATTTTTGAAACTGCTTCGCATGGAATCTCTGGTTTTCTTGAAGCCGTTGAAAAGCTTGGTGGCAAGCTTGAAGGAGCTTCGGTTGCTGATAGGGTTGTTGGGAAAGCAATTGCACTGTTATGTGTCTATGCAAGGGTTAAAGCGATTTACGCAACAACCTTAAGTAAAAACGCTAAAGTGACGTTTGAAAAACATGCGGTTTATCATGAATGGTGCAATTTGGTTGAAAGCATACTTGATGTTGACAAGGTAGGGATGTGCCCCTTTGAAAAGTTGGCAAAGGAAATTTTGAATCCGATAGAGGGCTACGAAAAATTGAAGCTTTGCAAAACTCCTTAAGGCATGACGGGGGTGAAGCAAAGTGAGCGGCGAACACGAACAATTTATATCTGAGGAAAATGAAGAATTGAGGCGTATTAGAGAAAAGAAGTTAAGGGAACTCATGAGACTGAAGGAGAGAAAGCAGGAAATGAGTGCAAAACCAGTTCATGTAACGGATTCAAACTTCAACGAAATAGTCAACGAGCGTTCGTTAGCTTTAATTGATTTTTGGGCGTCATGGTGTGGTCCATGCGTGGTCATTGCACCGATAATTGAAGAGTTGGCAAAGGAATATGCTGGAAAAGTTCTGGTTGGAAGGCTTAATGTTGATGAGAACCGCAAGACTGCGGAGCGTTTCCAAGTCCTCAGCATCCCAACATTGTTAATAATGAAAAATGGGAAAGAAGTTGACAGAATTGTTGGGTTGGTTCCAAAAAGCTACGTTGAAGCCCGATTAAAAAAATATCTGGGGTAAAGCGCATGGATGTTCCAGAACGTAGGGTAATAGGTGCACTGCTACTTCTTTTAGGTGTTTCCTTCCTGGCTGTGGGCGTATACACCGGTCAGTTGAACCTAATAGTGGAGATGCTGAAGAAAGCTTTCAGAACAGTTACAACTTAAAATTATTAAACTAACAAGTATATTGTATAGAGTTAATTTATGATTTGCTGAGTGGTGAAAGTGAGTCCAACAATTGAAAGTGAAGATGGAGAAAGGGAGGCAATTTTAGAAGCAGCCAAACTAATGTTAATCGCTGCAAGAACCGCCCCGAAATCAGGGGGCATAGATGACGTTCTGACCTTGATTGTCTACGGTGAAGATAAAGATGCAATTGCCGATAAAATGGAAGAGATAGCTGAAGAAAGAAAAATTGAAGGCTTTAAACGGGACGCAAAAAACGTTAGGGATTCAGAAGCAGTTGTTTTAATCGGAGTGAGGGGGAACAAAAGCTTTGGATTAAACTGTGGTGCATGCGGCTACAAAAACTGCAAAGAATTCGAGGAAGCCCATAAAAGACTTGGTGAAGATTTCATTGGTCCAACATGCCTTTTTAAGGCCTTAGACCTTGGAATAGCCTTAGGCTCAGCCGTAAAAACTGCAAGCATGTTAAACATTGATAATCGCATAATGTACCGTGTCGGCACAGCTGCATTAAAACTGAAATTGATGCCTGAAGCAACGGTTGCCATGGGGATTCCAGTTTCAGCAAAAGGCAAAAATATCTACTTCGATAGAAGGTGATTCCCCAAGCAATTATCCCTTTTTCATCATTTTCGGCGTTTTTCGAGCTCTTTGAAGCCTAAGCTGTATTCGCCTTTCGGCATGCTTCGCTTGTTATGTTCAGTACTCTTTATCATATGGTCTAAGCTCAAATAACTTAACAAACTCCTTTGGCGTTATATACTCTTTCACATCGGCTTCCTCGTAATCCTTATCGTAAGCCACAAGATACTTCAAGTTTTTATGCCTAACGGCAGCCACATTTTCCAAATCCTTAGCTTTGATTTTGCCTTTCAATGCATCCATTTCAGCTTTTATATCGCTTCTTCTAACGATATAGGAAGACAGTTCTTCAACGAATTTTCGCGCCAAATATGCGGTTTCTCTGCTAAAATTCTCTCTGAAGAATCCTTCCACTTCCTCGATAACCAGCTCTGATGTGACTGCCTCAAACTCGCCGAGCTGAGCCAAAAACAGGACAAGCCTGGAATTGCATTCTTCAAGTCTGCCGAAAATGAAAATCATAGAGTCCAAGTAAACTCTTTTAGGCTTCTTGCTCAAGCCTCTTTAGAGCCTCCACAACCTCTTCATGCGTCATCTTCTTACCAGTTCTTTTAATTTCCTCACCCAACTCCCGCCAATAATACATAGATGACTTAAAAAGACCGAAGTTCTCACCCAGCCTTAAGATTCCCGCCCGGATGGCTTCCGACTTGGTGGCGAAATAGCCTCTTTTCACAAGTTCATTTAGAACATCCGCTACTGCACCGCCCAGCCTAACTAACAATTTTTCCTCAACCATAGCCATCATCCTGCTAACAAAATTATAATGAAATGTTATCTTATAAGCGTTTTTGAAAAAGAAAAAGGCAACAATGCACGAATGTTTACAGTTTCAACTAAATTAGCGGCAATGCTCAACAGACTGCCACAAAGAATGTGGAGATTGTTTGGAAGATTGAAGCCTAACGCCGCTGCCAGCATGCTCTGCAGACTCTAAAAACGTGTTGAACTGAAACGCAAGTGGTCTAGAAGCGTAAGGTAAAGTTAAATAGTTTAGGAATATTTACATGGTTTTTGTAACATGTTTTGGTGATGGTGGAGGGCAACTTGAAGGTTCAAGCTGGGTTGCGGGTTGACGGGTTTGTGCTTGATCGTTTTAAGGATTTGATTTATAGATGAGTGGCTTTTGGCTTTAGCTTGTCATTTTTTCATACATCTTCTCCAATGTCCAGCGGATGCTTGATTTAAGCTCTCTTAAACGCTCAGCATCAACATTTCTGATGGTTATCTCGCGCATTATATCGCCGTCTTGAATAATGTTGTAAGAAAAAATTTTGTTGGGTGTGAGCTGTCCAGTTCTGGCCAGTTCATTGTCCTTTTCCTGCATTTTCACCAAAACTCTTTCTACTAGAAACTGGGGGAAAGGTGGTGTGTTAACGTTGAAGTTTTTGTCTTCGGCTGGCATCACACGCAATGAGTCTTCACTTATGTAAAGATTTGCGAGAGGCTCACCTGTAATGGTCTTTAGTGGGATGACGTTTTCATATTCTGTTGGAGGCTGGGGAGGAGAAGGCTCAGCTGCCACCTCTTCTTTTGGCAGAGCTTCTATTGCAGCAGGTACCTTTGCGATTTCCGCACGTTTAAACCCTTTTTCCAGTAGCATCGAGTTTACAGCTTCAAGCATGGTTTGTAGTTCTTTAAGTTCAGATTTTAGTTCGTCAACTCTTTTTTCAAGTTTTTTCTTAAAATCGACAAGCCTCTTTATTTTTTCAACTTCAGCTTCCTGGGACATTGTCTTTCACAACAATTAGTTTATAGAGTGTTTTCCCTTATCAATTCTTTGAAGGTTTTAGCGCAGAATTTAGGTTAGCTTTGCAGTGGTGTAGTTTTCGGTGTTAAGTTTCGGTTTGGAAGGGGTTCAAGTTTAGCTTTTAGTTCGTTTTTAAGGAAGTTCTCAAACTCTTGGAAAACAGAGCTGTCTGTGTAGTTCATTTTGACGCATAGGTTTTTTCCTTCTAACAACTGGCTTAGGTCATAGAGGGCTATTTTCTTAGAAAAGGCTGGATTCTCAAAGATTGTTTTAACCAGGGTTTCTGAAGGCGTTTCCGAGAACAGCCATGCTGTGTAGGATGCTTCGACAACATGATAAGATAGGCCCTCTCGAACTACACATTTTCTATTTGAAACTATTCTTTTAAATGAAGAAGGATGAACATTTCTAGCCAAGAGAAAATTATGATACTTGTCATTTATTTCAATCCAGTCTTCGCTTTCAGAAGTTTTCCAACCGCGAAACTTGCATGAATCCTTAAATTTTTTCACAATCTCCCAAACTTTGGGCATCTTCATCCTTTCATCCCCTCTGTTAAAATCCTCTGGGAGAATGTTATATCAACCATAAATTTAAGCTTATTTATCAGTTTATTCGCAAAATTGCAGGGTGAACATCCTTTAAATTGAACGTTTGCAGGTAAAAAGAGTTTTTACCGACAAATTTACGGAAAAAAGGAAGTAAAATTTTGATGAAAAAACTGAAAAATTTCTACGTTTTTCCGACAGCAAACGATAAATTTAAACGTAAACATCTTAGTGTAAGAGGTGGAGGCAACATTGAAGTTCAAAAACAACGCCTTAGCTTTAGATGCTGCAGACTTAAAAATTTTGGGGGTTTTGCAGGAAGATGCCAGGCAGACTTACACAGCCATAGGTAGACGTTTGGGAATGTCCCACTCAACGGTTTATGATAGGATAAAGAGAATGGAGCGGCATGGAATCATCAAGAAATACACAACTGTGATAGACGCTGAAAAGGCTGGAGCGAAAAACATCACAGCCGTAATGACGGTTTTCACGGATCCGAAAGAAAGCGAGAAGGTTGCAGAGAAACTATGTGAGGCACCGCAGGTTCTAGAAGTTTACACATCTCTTTCAGAAGAGCTTCTGATAATAGCGAAGGTCGTTGCAGAAGATCAGGAAAGCCTACACGCGTTCATCGCTGATTCAGTTGCACCATTGCCCGGAGTTTTAAGAATCCGCACGTCAATGGTTACAAAGAAGTTTAAGGAAACACTGTTTTCAATGGCTAATAGCCCTAAAAAGTTAGCATTTGTAGAAGAAAACCGTGATGAAATGGGAGAAAACAAACTTTGAATGAAGAAACGACCTCAAGGATTCTCAGAACCCTCCCACGAGAAAAAATGTTCTACTTCTTCACTTCCATTGGAAACTACACAGGTAAAAGTGCAGCGTCCTTGAAAGAGTTTATGGATAAAATAAATGAAGTTGACGTGAGGTCGTTAGAGTTTCACTTTTACCGTGGAGACTTTGAAAAGTGGATAGCTGAAGTTTTACAGGATGAAGAGTTAGCAGAAGAAGTTAGGAAACTGCGGAAGTTTAATCCCATGGGTGAGGTTCTCCGCAATCAACTACATGCAACTGTTTCAAAACACTTAAAGCAGTTGACGAGTAAGCCCAGTTCAGCTCAAGCCTAAAATCTCATGCCCTTGGGTGGGATTTTAGACCCGCTTGGAGATTTGAAATCTCCGTTTCTGCGCCTTTTTTGTTATACGTATAAACCACTGAAATGATACCTCCCTATCGTTTTAACCTACTCATCCCCCTATTTTTTGATAAGCCAGTTTCAAGCTTGTTTTCAAAAACTCAACCTTAAAAAGGCTTAACTTACGTTAGATTCAGTCTAAAAAAGGCTTGAAAAAGTTGGAAAAGGTGAATGTTGGAGGATTTTGTTACTCTAGTCTTTATCAAGCAGGAATGAGTAGAGAAGAAGTTGAGAAGAAATCTGAATATTTTGTAGATGCGAGGGCAAAGTTGCATGGAGAGTGCTTTTATGGGTTGTTTTACGAGGAAAGAGAGCATAAACCACTAATAGAAGGTTCGGAAGATTATTTGAATGCTATTAAGAAACTCCTAAAATTGATGCTGTGAGCTACTCCGTGGCTGAAGTCAGGAGCTTCCAGCGTTTGATGTGGACTTTACGTTGCGCATCGCATGTGCAGGTTCGAAGGGTTCACAGCTTCTCCATCTCAACTCTCCCTTTAAGAGTCGGGCTATGTTGATGGCTTCATTCAAATTTCGGTTGTAGGTAAGCCCGCATTTTGGAGCGTGCGCTCCTTAGTTATTATTAAGAATTGGTGTTATAAAAAAAGAGGGAAGTGTTAGCTTCTCTTTCTGGTGACTGCCACTATTGCTATTATTATTGCTATGATGGCTATGATTATCGAGGCGTAGAGAAGCGTTGTTAAAGAGGCGATAGAACTGCGTAGGTCGGATATCTCTCTTGACACTGAGTCTGACAGAGAGCTTAAGTCATCCTTAGTAGCCATGGGCGTTAAGGCCTCACTTAAGATGCCCTCAATAGTCTTTGTTTCAACTTCTACCGATGCCCCGATTTCCGGCAACAAGACGAAAGGCAACGATCTGTTCTCTATCAACTGATCGTACGGTATATCGATGTGTATCCCGTATGGATCGAAAGCTGGAGTAGGCGCCATGTATCCTGTGAAGTTAAGTCTATAGTAGATGGTTCCCAAGGGTGGGGTAACTAAGACATTAACGCATCCGTTTTCATCGGTTATAACGGCACCAATGTTGGTCCAAGTCGCCTTATCTAGGCTTTGTTGTAGGAACACTAGGAAACCAGCTGCAGGCTCCTCTGTTACCGGGTTAATGAATTCTCCGCTGATTGTAACGCTTGTTCCGTAAAGGGTGCTTGCGGATACTGGAGGTGGAGGAGGTGGAGGTGTGTACCAGCCTTTCCAGTAGTGGTAGCAGTATACGCCTGGATAGATTGGGTTGTAGTACCATCCTTGAATCCACTCTCTCTCCCAGTGTCGACCAGAAGGCTTGCAGAGTGGGAACCCTATGACTTCATCAACGTATATTCTTTGAAGCTCATAGTAGATTGCTGTTCTCTCAGCCGCGATAGTCGTTTTAACTCCGTTTTCAATCATTTCATCTACGTAATCGTTATCGATAACCTTTGTTGGATCGCCGAATGGAACACCATTCACCGTGTAGCTTATTTGCATATGCCCAGACTGTCCATATTCAACAAGCTGGAAGCCGCTGAAGTCCCCTTCCGTGTGCATGAAAGGCATGGCAAAGTTGTGGTCGTCTGGGAAGTCAGCCAGCCAACCCAAAGTAAAGGCCGTTAACTCACCACCTACAAGCATTTTCAGGTATGCGGGCCAGTCAACCTCTTTTACCTCAATGTGGAACTTGGGGTTGAGCCCCTCAATGGCGGCCTCCGTCATTTCGCATGCTATTCTCCTTTCCACGTTCCCCGTGTTATAGGTCATTGACAATGTGAATCCTGTTGTCCACAATGTGCCACCATAAGCTGTTTGGAGGTGAGCCTTAGCTGCATCCAAGTCCATGTCGTAGCCTTCTTGCGCTGGGTTGTGGAATGGCAGTCCCTCAACTATGGGTGTAGCGGCCTTTACCGCCTCTCCCATGAATACTTCTTCGATGTACGTTTCGAAGTCAAAGGCATAGGTGAAGCCTTTCCTTACGTCGATATCTGAGAAGAAGTCTATTGGAATCCTGTCTTCTGCTATTTTGTAGGGATCGTCGGGGTCAAAGCCGGGGCCTAAGAGGGGACTGGTCGGTGCCACATTGTAGGTGAAGAACATGCAGGGACTGCATACTAGTAGAGGCAGGTTTGGATCGCAGCGTACACCAGGAGGATATTCCTCCGGCTTTTCTGGATAGTTCAACCACAACTCAGTTAAGTGAACCCTTGGAACAGCAACGAAGTCACAGTCGCCTGCGAGGAACATCATTTTCCTCGTGGCCCACTCAGATATGAACTTTTCTGTCACCCGTTCAACGTAGCCCTCACATCCCGGAGCCGGCCAACCACCGTAGTAATCGTCGAATTTGGTAAGGGACCACTCTACTCCCTTATCCCAGTACTCAAACTTGTATGGACCCGCCCCCATCATCACAGTTCTGCCAGTGCCCGGCGGATAATCGTCAAGCGGTGAAATTTCGGGGTTGTTGTAGTCTACCCAGCCGTCGTAGCCAGTTACGTCAAAGCCTGGAAAGTCGCCATGGGCTACACACCAGCTCTTGCTCATTATGCCAGCCCATGACTGGGCTAAAATGGCAAGTAGAGGTGCATACGGCATGACTAGGTTAAACCAAACGTGGGTGCCGTCGCTTTCTACAGCATGGTCTATCATCTTACCATACTTAATGGCGTCGTCGCCCGTTTTTCCACGGGTGCTGTATACGCCAAGTGTTGGTTCTAGGATCATCCATGTGGGACCGCCAGATCTGCATTGCACCATCCACCTTTCAAAGGTGTATTCTACGTCTGCGGGTGTAACTACGCTACCGTCGTGGAATTTGACGCCTTCTCTTATCGTAAAGGTGACTCTTTGTACCCACGTAAGACCTGTATCTGGATCTGTCTCATCAATATCTTCAAAGATCCACTCTGTAGCGATAGCTGGAACGAATTCACCTGTTAATCCCTGTTCCGCACGGGGTAGACTTCTGTCAACGGCAAAGTTTATTAAAGGTTCATAGACATGCATGCACAGTTCTGCGCTTGCTGTATCATACAACCAGGCGGGATCAACGGTTTCGGGCTCGCCTATGGTTGCTATAATGATGTGGTCTGGATTAGGTATGCCTTGACCTAACGTTACTGGAAGAGATGTGAAAATCAGCAGAGTCAGCAGCATAAATCCAAGTACAGTTACTCTTTTCAATTTCATCTTTCTCCTATTCTGTTCTTTAAAAAGTTCACGACGCAAATATATATGTTTTGTGGAAGTTTTTTCCATCATGCTTTTAGCATCTTAAATGTTTTCGACGATGGTTATTTTCCTTCAGAATCCTATTCAGTTTGAGAACTCACTTAAACAGTTAAGCTTATTAGTTCTACATTTTCAAGTATTTAAAAAACCAAGAGGGATCATTAATGGGGATGCGCACATACATCATTAGAAGGCTTTTGTTGTTAATACCGACGATAATAGGTGTTACACTGCTTATTTTTGCAGTTATGCAAGTGCTCTCGCCTGAACAGAGGGCTGCACTATACATAACAAGTGAAAAAGAGGCAGGGTCTATGGAAGAGATCATCGAAAAATATGGCCTACGAGAACCTGTCTATGTCCAATATTTCGTTTGGATTAGTCAAATTCTGCGAGGCAACCTAGGCTGGAACCAAAAATCTCCAAGAGGCCCAGTATTGCAGAATATCCTTAACAGAGCTCCTGCCACTATTGAACTTACTATTTTCACAGCTCCAGTTATCATCTTTACGGGTATATTTTTAGGCGTAGCAGCCGCGGTACATCGAGATAAACTTATCGATCATATAACTAGGATCACCTCAATCATCGGTTGGTCTTTTCCATCCTTTTGGCTGGGTATACTATTACTTGCAATATTTTATGCTGCTTTGGGATGGGTTGGCCCAGGAAGACTGTGTACTGAAGCTGCTGTCTTCGTTCGCACCCCTCAATTCACGAGTTACACCGGAATCTATATGATTGATGGTTTACTTAACGGACAGCCTTGGATAACTTTAGACGCGTTGAAACACCTAATACTACCTGTCATAAGCTTGACTGTGCAATCAGTAGCTCTTATAGTAAGAGTTATGAGGTCGAGTATGCTGGAGGCACTTACCAAAGGCTACGTAGTTTCAGCTAGGGCGAAGGGGCTAGGTCAAAGAGAGGTCATTAACAAGCATGTAAGAAGGAACGCTCTTATTCCCGTGGTCACTCTTTCTGGAATGTTGTGTGCAGGTCTGTTAACCGGGGTTGTGATAACAGAGACCATCTTTAATATCCCTGGTTTAGGACAATATGCAGCTCACATGGCCTTGCCACCTCCGGACCTTGCTGGAGTACTCGGTTTCACTCTCTTCACAGGAGTACTCTTCGTAATTGTGAATTTAATAGTGGATATTGCATACGGATACATAGATCCACGAATAAGGTTGGACTGAAAGATGAAGATGAAGTCTCGACCAGAAATAACTAAAACAGAATCGCCTACAATAAAGGAATTGAAATTCATTATCAGTAGAATAAAGAAAAGCCCGCTTTCAATCATAGGCGTTGCAATAATTGCTTTCTTCACCGCTATCGCGCTGTTAGCCCCGATACTTGCGCCTGTTCCGGAAGGTCATATGGACCCTTATAGGATACCAAAGACCGGATGGTCTTCCGAACCTCAAGCTCCAAGTCCAGAGCACCTGCTCGGCACAGCACAATGGCAATTCGACATTTTTTATGGGTGTATTTGGGGAACTCGAACAGCTTTTCGTGTAGGGATCATAGTAGTATTAGGCAACTTGTTAATTGGCCTTGCAATGGGAACCTTTGGCGGCTACTACGGCGGACTTATCGATGAATTGCTAATGCGTGTAACCGACATTATTTGGGCCTTCCCCAGCTTACTCCTTTGCATGGCATTCGTCTCCGTTATGGGACCTAGTCTGGATAGCATCATGCTAGCATTGATCCTTGTTGGTTGGCCAACGTACGCCAGAGTTATTCGAAGTGAAATATTAAGAGTTAAGCTGGAGGATTACGTGGAGGCGGCAAAGGCTGTTGGATGCTCCGATTTCCGAGTGATAACCAGACACATTCTAATCAACTCTATTTATCCAATAGTGATAATGGCTTCTCTGGACATAGGTGCGATCGTCTTGACCGCGGCGGTACTGAGCTTCCTTGGGCTAGGTCCTCCCATAGGTTACGCTGATTGGGGGCAAATGATAAGCCTCTCAAGAGGTTTTATATTTAAGAACGCACAGGATCCATTAGGATACTGGTTCACATGGACGTATCCGGGCATATTTATATTCACCTTTGTCCTAGGATGGAACCTACTTGGCGATGCATTTAGAGACATCTTGGACCCAACGTTAAGGAGAAGATAAAATGGAAAAAACCATGGAAAGTAGAGACCTTTTGAACGTTAAGGATTTGGTTGTGAATTTCTATACGTATGAGGGGGTAGTTGAAGCTATAGATGGTGTTAACTTGTTTTTAAAAGAAGGAGAAACATTAGGACTTGTCGGTGAAACAGGTTGCGGAAAATCTGTAACAAGCCTTTCAATCCTAGTTTTGATCCCACCGCCCGGAAGAATTGAAAAGGGAAAAATCTTGCTAAAAACGGGAGACAAAACAGTCGACCTCTTAAAGCAAAACGAAAGTAAATTAATGAATGTTAGAGGAAAAGACATTTCTATGGTTTTCCAAGATCCTAGAGGAGCCCTAAACCCGGTATATACTGTTGAACAACAAGTTGGAGAGGCCTTATTGCTGCATAAAAGAGAGGAAATGTGCAAGAGAGTGCTCCAGAAGCTCGAAGAAGACGTTTCAAAAGCAAGCTCATTTAGAAGGTTCATATACGACACTGAAAAATGGATATACAAGAAATTGATGAATAACCCCAAGTCATTATCGTTAAGGGTTCTTTCGAAAATCCCGGTAGCAAATAGGTATCAGGGTAGACTTAGGAATGAGGTTAGAAAAGAAGTTATAGAGCTCCTAAGGATAATGAAGATAGCTGACCCGGAAAGGGTTGTAGACATGTATCCGCATGAGTTGAGCGGCGGCATGGC
>DAOUTL010000169.1 GCA_030626685.1 Candidatus Bathyarchaeota archaeon
AGCAAAACTGAAGCTGTAACAAGCCTTGTTCCATACGAGTTGCCGACGAGAATCGGACCATCTGATTACGTACCGTTCCTAGGCGACAAAAAAATCTGTTACATAGCGCTCAAAGGCAGAAAGTTCGGCAACCAACCATTAACAGTTACAGTGAAACTTGAAGTTGAGGATTCACCTAACAGCGCAGGAGTGGTGATCGACGTGATAAGAGCTGCAAAACTAGCATTAGACCGTAAAATAGCTGGTCCACTCATAAGCATATCCTCATACGCGTTTAAGCACCCACCAACTCAAGCGCCAGACCCCATAGCAAAACAGTGGGTGGAGGATTACATAAACGGAAAACGTGAACGGTGAAGTTACCCCACCCTTACGGATGGGGCTTCCACGCTCGCGCCTTGTGGAAGTTCCTGCTTCACCGACGAGGCTTGCCCGCCAATGGCGTGTAGAGGCTCCGTCTCCACAGGCGTTGATTCGGACTCTTCCAGCCCTACAATCCTCATTCCACGATGCAAGATAACGATGGACGAGTTTCCGTCTCTGGTTATGTCCAGTCCACAGTAGGGGCATTTATGCTGGCGTACGGCGAGGGTCTTAGGCACCATCTTTCCGCATCCTGAGCATTCTTGGCTCGTGTTTTTGGCTGGCACCTTAACCACTAGAGAACAGGCGCTTTCAGCCTTGTACTCTAGCATGTTGAAGAACCTTCCCCAAGCGGCGTCAGCCATGTTTCTGGCATTGTGTATGCCACGCATCAACCCTTGAATGTTCAGTTTTTCGACGAATATGTAGTCGTAGCGGTTGACGTAGTATCTTGAAAGCTTGTGTAGGAAGTCGTTGCGCTGGTTAACAATTCTTTCATACACCCTGCTGACCTTAACCCTCTGCTTCTCCCTGTTCTTCGAGCTCCTTTTGGTCTTTTTGTCGTATTGTTTCCTCGCCAGCCTCCTCTGCTCCCTCCTCAGCCTCTTCGAAGACTTGTCTATGTTGTGGGGGTGCTCGGTGGCTTTGCCGCCGGAATCACGGGCGTAGTTGATTATTCCAACGTCGATGCCCACGCTTTTCCCGCGAAAGGCGGGCGTGGTGTTGATGGGTTGATCGTTTTCAACGATCAGTGTGGCATACCATTTTCCACTTCCTGAGTGCTTAACGATCACCTGTTTAACGTCTCCGGTGAAGTTTCTGTGTAGACGCATCGGTATATCTCCGATCTTGCTCAAGTGTAGGATACCCATCTGCCGTTTCTGCTTTGACCCACACTTCAGCTTGAAGCCCGACTGATTGTACATGAATGTTTTATACCAGCCTCTGCCTTTGAAGCGTAAACTCCCGACCTTTCTGCCGTTCTTCTTCAGCTTTGACAACGCTTTTAGGTTTGAGTACAGCTGGTAGAGAACGTACTGCCTCGTTTTTGAATGCACCATGTTAAGCTTTGGGTGTTTCCTACACAACGCCGGCAACATCTCTTGCAGCCACGTCTTCTTCGGAACCTTTACGCAGCATCTGATCATGCCGAGGAAGAAGTTGTAAAGCCACCTGCAAAGCTCCAAGACCAGAAGCATAGCCTCTTCCTGTGCTCTGCTGGGATAAAGCCTAAAGCGATAAGCACGTTGCACTCCGCTCACCAATCCGCAACCCCCAACCGTTTCAACACGTGAACCTTTATAAAGACGGTGGCAAAACGTGATTCATCCCTCAGCTTTCGCAAGGGGACTTCTCACGTCACTATGTTAAATTCTATTAGGGTTTTAGTCTTTCTGTAACGCAACTTTCTATGCTTTTCTTCAGTAACAGTCAACCATAACCATGCAACAATGTGTTAAGCAAGAGTAACTTTTAAAGGCTAAAATATGGAAAGAATAACAACTATTTGAGAGGTGAAGCAATATGGTGAAGGCAGATGGATACGAAGTGCTTGAAGGTTTATACTACACAAAGGATTTTGAGTGGGTTAAAGTTGAAGGCGACAAGGTTCGCGTAGGCATAACGGACTACGCTCAAAAACAACTCCGCGAAATCGTTTACGCTGAGTTGCCAAGCTCCGGAACAACGGTTAAGCAGAACGAGCCTTACGGCACAGTGGAATCAGTGAAGGCTGTTTCAGATTTGGTTGCCGCCGTGAGCGGAACAATTGAAGAAGTAAACACAGAAGTTCAATCAAAACCAGAAATCCTAAACGAAGACCCTTATGGAAAAGGCTGGCTGCTAGTGATAAAACCATCAAATCTGCAAGCGGAACTGGTCAATTTAATGGACTTTAATCAGGCGGTTGAGTGGCATAAAACATTGATAAAAGAAGGATAGGCTATTGCCGAAACGAATAGTAATAATCGGAGCACATGCCGCAGGTGTGGACGCAGCCGCAGCCGCAAGGAAAACAGACCGCACAGCCGAAATCACATTAATAACCACGCAAAAACAAGCTGGCTATTCACCGTGCGGAATCCCATTCGTTCTGGGCAGACACATACCAAGCTTTGACAAACTCATAGTTTTTCAACCATCATATTTCCGCATGATGAAACTCAACCTCATGCTAGAAACAACAGCAACAAACATAGACCCGAAGAACAAAACAGTTGAAACACGAGACAAAACGGGAAAGCAAGAGAGGCTCCAATACGACAGCCTAATAATCGCCACAGGCGCATACCCCTTTGTACCCCCAATTAAAGGTCGAGAAAAACAAGGAGTATACGTTTTACGAACACTAGAAGACGGTAAAAAGATTGATCAAGCAATAGAAAATGGTGCAAAGACAGCGGTCATAATGGGAGCAGGTCTTATAGGACTCGAAACTGCAGTAGCACTTCAAGAGAGGGGCTTAAGGACAACCGTTGTTGAGTTGTTACCTCAAATCCTTCCA
>DAOUTL010000151.1 GCA_030626685.1 Candidatus Bathyarchaeota archaeon
CGCCGTCCAACAGACTTTGCGAAAAAAGAAAGTGAGAAGGCCAAAAAAGGTGTTTGTCCCCTTTGTCCCGGCAACGAGCACATGACTCCGCCAGCAGTTCTGGTCTATCTCAAATCAGGCAAGGGAATTCGAAAAGTCAGGGATAAAGACTGTTTCCGCCACAAGAATTGGCTGATTCGCTGCGTTTCAAACCTTTATCCAGCTTTCACTCCTCCAAAAGGGAAGATTAGTCGAAGGCGAATTATGAAAAGCAGTGATTTGGCTGTGGCTGTTGGGCATCACGAAGTTTTGGTTGAATCTCCGGTTCATGATGGGCATCCTGCAGACGCAAAGATTTCACAGTTAGTGCACGTTATTAATGCTTATGTTGATAGGCTTCGTGAACTTTCAGCAAAACCTTACGTGCGGTATGTTTCCATTTTCCGCAATCATGGCTTAGAGGCTGGAGCTTCGCTTTCTCATGCCCACAGCCAGATAATTGCAACGCCTTTCATTCCAAAAATTGTGGAGGAAGAGCTTAAAGCTAGCAGAAAATTCTGGAAACAAAACAAGAAGTGTGTTTTCTGTGATATCGTGGAAAAAGAGCTTGATGAACCACGGCTCATTCTAGAAAACGCGAATTACGTGGCTTTTGCTCCTTGGGCAAGTGTTCACCCATTAGAGTTTTGGATATTCCCCAAAAAGCATGAAACTACATTGCTTGAAATGTCAAAGAGCGAAGTGAAAACATTTGCCAGAACATTGAAAGCGTGTTTTAGTGGATTGAAGCGGTTGTTGAATGACCCACCCTACAATTTTGGTTTTCACTTAGCCATAGATAAGAATGCACGTAAATATTATCATTGGCATTTGGAGGTTTATCCTAAACTTGCGGTTTGGGCAGGGTTCGAGAAAAGCACGGGCATGTACATAAACACGGTAGCTCCAGAAGTAGCAGCGGAAAGCCTGAGAAAAGTAGTTTCCAACGTATCCTAACAAAACTTGACGTACGTGATTGAAGCCTTAATTAGCCAGCTTCTCTGTTTTCTCTTGTATGGTTGGGTTGACTATGTACAGTTATTTTGGTTTTCTTTGAGCGTGTCATCAGAAGAGTTGTAATAACTCCAGCCAAGGTTGATACTGCGCCTAGGAGAACGCATAGGGCGATCAGAGTGGGGGGCACGGTTACCTCAACGTTTATTGTGGTAGCGGGATTTATGGGCTCCTCTGAAATCATTAAATCCCTGCTCAGTAAACTTAGCTTTCCTTCGTATTTGAGAACGGTTAGCCAAGCTCCATCTTGGAATATTTCTCCTACTCTGAGGTCTATCTTTGATAAGTCGCCTTTTGAAAGCACGAACTCTATTGGCTGCCAAGCTCCTCCGGAAACCATATAATGCGCCTTCTGCATGGGCCAGTAATCCTCATCCACTTTACCTTCGGTGAGAAGGAAAAGCGTTATTTCTGTATCTCCATCGACCGGACTTGTGATGACAAGGGGATAATATAGGAAGTTTGAGTGAAACCTGTAAAGTATCGGATTGACGCTTCTTTCTTCTGTGGAAACAGTTATCAGGTCTAAGGCGTAATATCGGAATCCCCTGTTCATGTAGTCCTCGAGGACCGGTTCAAAGTTTCCCAAGGATATTCCCTCTTTCACACCACTTTTGGCTAAAAAGTCCCCCATCCAACTGACAAGCTCCGAAGCGTCGCCTGCCATGACAACAGTGATGTTGTGGGCGCCTATCTCTTCATGGAAGAGAACTTCCACGCTTCCGGAGCGAGCCCCGTCTTTAGTTGAGTACATAAACCGGTTTACGCCTTCTTCCCAGATCAGCCTTTGGATTTCCTCGAAAGACTGAAAGCTTGCAGCTTCTACGTTAGGCTTAGAGGGAAGCGGAAGAATCTCTAGAACTAGGGTTTCTTGGCTGGAAGTTACGTCTGTTGAAAGTATCATTATCTCCTCTTGCCCATTCCACGCAAGGATGGCTTTCTGCCCCGGCTCATACACTGAAACTTCAGGGGAAACAGGAATCATCCCTCTGTCAGCATAAACCGACGGAAAAGAAAGGGCAACTAGAATGGACAAGGCAATTACAATGTAAATTCTCCGCAAACTAAGCCCTCAATCATTTCTGATTTTTCTCTCTCTTATAAAGCTACAGATTAGAACAACTAACCCAGAAAGATTTTCCTTCAGCTTTCTAGGTTTTCAATTGAAGGAAGAGGATTATCAGAAGAGAGTGTATTACCAAAAATTCATTTTCCAATTCTAACAGCTTGGTTTTTCCAAAACAAGTGAACTTCCTCGTTTGCGCAAGTTTTCCTTGGCACGTTTTACGCCTAAGCCTACTTTTCGATATTCAAAATGAATAACTGCGCAACGACATGGAAAAGTAATTTCATCTCAAGCTTTGTAAGACTTCCTTTTCATGTTTTGGTCTAAACTGCATTACATCTTCCACATAAGCTCTGAATGGTTCTGCAACACTCCATGCTTGAGCAATGCATCCCCTAGGTGTATGTGGCGGTTCACCATCGAAAATTTCGCTTATGGTTCCAAGTCCAGCCTTAAAATTTTGTTCAGTAAACAACGGTAAAAGAAAATTCTTTAGAGAGTGTTCACGTCTATATTCAGCGTAACCTTTGATTTTTAGAAATGCTGTTGTGAAAGAACCTAGCAGCCAAGGCCAGACTGTTCCATTGTGGTAGGCTTTGTCTCTGCTTCTTCTGTCTCCAGCATAAACTCCAATGTACCTTGGGTCATTTCTTGCAAGAGTTCTTAAGCCGTAAGGTGTCAAAAGCTCACGATTCACAGCATCAACGATTTTTTCATTTTTTGCGTCATCAAGCATTGTGAAGTCTAAAGCAACAGTAATAATTTGGTTAGGTCTCAACGAGTCATCCTTACCGCATTCGTTTACAACGTCGAACAAACATTTCTTCTTCGGATTCCAGAATTTCTGAACAAAACTTTTCCTTGCTTTTTCAGCCATCTGAGCGTATTTTTCTGCTTCATTTCTCTCATTAAACCTATTTGCCAAAAGTTCCATAGTTTTTAAAGCGTTATACCACAATGCTTGAACCTCAACAGCCTTTCCAGCCCTCGGAGTTATCGGTTGCCCGTCTATTGCTGCATCCATCCATGTCAGCTGGGAACCATGGTGAAGTAAGCCGTCGGTGTCCACGCGTATGTTGAAGGCTGTTCCTTTGGCATGATTTTCAATTATTGTTTTTAGGGTTTTCCAAAGTTGTTCCTGAACGAATTTGAAATCGCCGGTGTATTTTATGTATTGCAGCACTGCATTCACGTACCATAAGGTTGCATCAGCAGCGTTATAGTCTGGCTGTCTTGGTTGGTCTGGTATAAAGTTGGGAATTAAACCGTTTTTGCAGTGCTTTTCGAAGCTTAGGAAAACTTTTTTTGCATCTTCAAATCTTCCAGTTACGAGCATCAATCCGGGCAGAGAAATGAAGGTGTCTCTCCCCCAAGCCTCAAACCAATGGTAACCGGCAATCACAGACTTTTGCTCGGCGTTTATTCCCTTAACTATGAACATGTCTGTGGCCAAAATAATCCAA
>DAOUTL010000099.1 GCA_030626685.1 Candidatus Bathyarchaeota archaeon
CCTTCACAACAGCGTTTAAATCAACCTTCTGGTTTAAGGTTGCAGAAGCCACAACATTTTCAATGTTTATTATAGCTTTAACTTTAGGCATTAAACATCACTCCTTATAAAGAAATCCTAACGTTGAGCCTCTTTTCTCATGTTATTTCTTTTACCGCTTCGGTTAGCAGCTTGTATTATTCGTTTGGATTTCGATGCATTCATTCCTTTATTTTCCATCCTTTCTTTTGTAGGATTTTTTGGACTCCTGGTATGTTTAGGGCGAATTTTACGTGGCGGCAGCCTGTTGATTCGCAGTACTCACATAAAACCTTGTTGGGTTTGAAGTAGACGTCTATTATGCGTCCGCTTGATGTTTTGTTTGCGAGGGTTCTGTCGAGTATGCGGACTCCGTGCTCGCTGAGGTTGAAATGTTCAAGGACTGGTTGCTCTGGCATGGGAGTAAGAATTCTCGACAGAACACTTGCAAACAAAACATCACGCGGATGCATAATAGATGTCTACTTCAAACCAGAAGGTGTATGGTGCGAATACTGCGAATAAACAAGCTGCCGCCACGTCAAATTCGCCCTCAACATACCAGAAGTCCAAAAAATCCTACAAAAGAAAGGATGGAAAATAGAGGAATAGTTAACCATGTTAGGCTTTGGTCCATCTGCCTTTCTTGAGTGTCAATGTGAAGCTGTGTTTTCCAGCTTTTGTGTATTCTCTGAAGTCTGTGCCACATTCACAGGAATAGGCATACACTTTGAATATTCCGTAGGTCCATGACTTTTTGGGTTTAGTGAGTTCTTTTTTGCAGTTGGGACATTCAGTCATGAGGGCCACAATTTTTTATATCGCAGTTAAGTTATATAATTTGCATGATAAGTGTCGCGCGCGCGAAGGGTTGGTTGTTATGAATAAAACAGGAAAGCAGGCAACATTGTTTGGAGGGGTTATTGAGGAAGGGAAGGACATCGATTTTGAAGATAAACTGTGGAAGGCTGCTGATAAGCTGAGGAAGAAGGTTGAGGTTCATCAGTATAAGTATGTTGTGCTTGGGCTTGTTTTTTTGAGGTATTTGTCTTTTGCTTTTGATGAGAGAAGGCGTGAGTTGGAAAAGGCTTTTTCTGATCCTAATAGTGGAGAGTACATATCTTATGAAGAATTTCGGAAGCAGGCGTTGGAGGATAGGGATTATTACCTTGCTAATGGTGTTCTGTATGTTCCAGAGGAGGCGAGGTGGGATTATTTAGTTAAGAATGCGACGCAGCCAAATATTGCTGAGGTTCTTGACAGGGCTGTTGAGGTTCTTGAGGAAGAGTATCCAAGGCAGTTGAAGGATGTAATTCCTAAGATTTATACCAGTATGAAGACTCTTGATGCGTTGGATTATGCCTATTTGATAAATCTTTTTTCATCTATTGAAATTGGGAAGGAGCATAAGGCCAGGGATGTTTTCGGGAGAATTTACGAGTATTTTTTGGGGAAGTTTACCGAGGCTGAGGGAAAGAAGGGCGGCGAGTTTTACACTCCGAGGTCTTTGACGAGGCTTATAGTTGAAATATTGGATGTGAAGGAAGGAAGGATATTCGATCCTGCCTGTGGAAGCGGTGGATTTTATGTTTCTGCTCTCCAAAAACTGGAGAGAGAAGGAATAGATAAGGGTAAGCTTTCGATTTATGGTCAGGATTCGAAGGATATGCCTTGGAAGATTTGTAAGATGAACTTGGCTTTGAGGGGTGCTGAGGGAGACATTAGAATCGGCGATTCCTATCATAATGATAAGTTTTTTGATTTGAGGGCTGATTATGTGGTTTGCAATCCACCGTTTAATGATAGCGGGTGGGGTGCCGACAGGGTAAAATATGAAGACCCAAGGTTCAAATATGGGGTGCCTCCAGACAATAACGCGAATTTTGCGTGGATTCAGCATTATATTTACCATTTAGCCCCTAACGGGAAAGCTGGTTTTGTTATGGCTAATGGTGCCTTGTCAGCTGGAGGCGTTGAAGGGGATATTAGAAAGAAAATAATTAGGGATGATCTGGTTTACGGCATAATAGCGTGTCCGCCAAAGCTTTTCTACACTGTAGCATTGCCTGTTTCCTTGTGGTTTTTGAGGAAAACGAAGCCAGAGCACATGAAGGGAAAAGTTCTGTTTGTTTATGCGAGGAAGTTGTTTAAGCCTATATCGAGAAAGCAGGTTGTTTTCACCGAGAAGCACATAACCAAAATTGTCGAGAAATTCAAGATGTTTGAGAGTGGAGAGCCTGAAGAGAAGATAAACGAGGTTGGTTTTGCTAAGGTTGCAACTCTGGACGAGATAGCTAAAAACGGATATATTCTAACATCTGGAAGGTATGTTGGGATTAAAGTAGTCGAGGACGAGACGCCTTTTAAGGAGAAAATGAAGACTTACTCTGAAGAATTATCAAAACTGCTTAAAGAAGAGGAAGAATTGACAGGCAAGGTTAAGGAAGTGTTCAAGGCTCTGGGTTTTCAGGTGTAAACCATGCTCAAGTTCAAACATGAGAGAGAATTTACAGAAACAGAAATAGGAGGGCTTCCCAAGGGATGGGAAATAGCGGTTCTTGGCGATGAATCTAAATTTACAATAATTATGGGGCAGTCCCCTCCATCCAAATACTACAATCAACGTGGAGAAGGTATACCGTTTATTCAAGGAAAAAAGGAGTTTGGAGATTTATATGTAGAAACTGAAACCTATACTAAAAAATGCGCAAAGATTGCGCCTCCTTATAGTATTCTGGTTACCGTCAGAGCACCTGTAGGAGAACTCAACATTACAAAGGGTAAGTTGTGCATAGGGCGTGGGGTTGCCGCTGTTTTGAATAAAGATAGATTGCCCTTACAAAACAAGTTCATTTATTATGTGTTAAAGGGATTGAATGAATATTTATCAATGCTGGGTGAAAGAGGCACAACCTACGATTCGATAACAAAAGAAGAGTTGGACAATTTCGTAGTTCCCTTTCCGAAATCTGTGGAACGATCTCGCATTGCCACAGTTTTGTCTTGGTTTGATGATCTTATCGAGAATAAGAAGAGGCAGAACGAGATTTTGGAAAAAACGGCTATGGCGATTTTTAAGAGCTGGTTTATAGATTTCGAGCCTTTCAAAGACGAAGAGTTCGTGAATAGCGAAATGGGAAAAATACCGAAAGGATGGCGTATTGTAAAATTGGGAGAAGTTGTAGATTCTCAATACGGTTTCACAGAATCCGCCGAAACTGAAGGAGAAATTAAACTGCTTAGAATTATGGACATAAATAAAA
The DNA here is from genome assembly GCA_030626685.1 of Candidatus Bathyarchaeota archaeon. GTDB lineage: Archaea > Thermoproteota > Bathyarchaeia > Bathyarchaeales > Bathycorpusculaceae > DAOUTL01. The sequence goes on from DAOUTL010000099.1 coordinate 3,282, forward strand.
CTCTTGTTATAGATTGGGACCGGGTGCCGTTTTGTAAAATTGATAATGAAAATTTTAAGAAATATCGCTTGGGAAAAGGCGATATCGTGATCAGCCGTATCGCTGACATAGGAAAAGTGGCTATTGTTGAGGACCCGCCTGGTTCCGTCTTTGCTTCGTATCTGATAAGACTTAAAATAAAACCAACGAGTTATTTGACTCCTTATTATCTTTATTATTGGTTAAAAAGCAGTGTATATCAAGACTATATCCTCTACGCAGGTAGTGGTTCAACCAGACAAAATACAAATGCTCGCGTTATAAAATCAGGTCCCATGTTAATTCCTCGTAACGAGCAAGTTGTAAAATTCTCTTTGTTTGCTGAAAGCATAAGACAAAAAATTACCATTAATCAGAAACAAATTATGGTTTTGAGGAAGATTCGGGATACTTTGTTGCCTTTGCTTGTTTTTGGAAGGTTAAGGGTGGAGGAAATCTAACGTGGCACAACTTACGGAAGATTATATGGTTGAACAATCCGCCATAAACTGGCTAAAAAAAGAACTCGAATACTCCTATATTCACGGCTCCGAACTTTCACCAGAAAACGGAGAAAGGGAATCATACAGAAAAGTAATCTTAAAGAAAAGATTCATAAACGCGATTAAAAAACTCAACCCATGGCTAACTGACGTTCTGGCTGAACAAGTCTATAAAAGCGTTGTAGAACTCGAACATCCAGACCCCATAATGAAGGGAAAAATCTTCTACGAAATGCTAACAAACGGGGTAAGAATCACGGTAAAAGAAAAGGGAGAAGAAAGAACAAAAATCGTAAAGCTCATAGACTTTGAAAACCCTGAAAACAACGAATTCTTGGCAGCAAACCAATACACGGTTGAATACCAATACCAAAAAGACATGCATAGAAGGCCAGATCTCGTGGTTTTCATAAACGGCTTACCCATAGCCATCTTCGAGTTCAAAAATTTCAACGCAAACGAAACAGCAAAAGACGCCTTCTACGATCACAAAATAAAAAGCATCGACATCCCACAACTCTACGTATACGCCCAAATACTCGTAGTAAGCGATGGACTCGAAACAAAATACGGCTCACCAACAAGCGACTGGGATAAATTCTTCATATGGGAAGGAATCTTCGACGATGACGACTTAGAAGTAATAGAAATCGAAGAGAAACACTATTACTACACCTTCAAACCAACAGGCAAAGAAATGACATCCCTCGAAGTCCTCCTGAAAGGACTATTCAGAAAAGAACACCTAACAGAATACCTGCAAGAGTTCATATTCTACGAAAAATCAGGTGAAACCTACCGAAAACTAATCGCCATGTTCCACCAATTTTACACGGCGAGAAAAGCGGTAGAAAGAACCAAAAAAGCAGTCTTAGAAGGAAAAACCCCAGAACAACGTAGAATAGGCGTAGTATGGCACACACAAGGCACGGGAAAATCAATAACAATGCTATTCTACGCAAGAAAAGTCCTAAAAGTAAAAGAACTTGAAAACCCCCTCCTACTGTTCATAACAGATAGAAACAACTTGGACGAACAGCTCTACGGAGTTTTCGCCGCCTTACCAATCGTAAAGCAGGCAGAAAGCATAAGGGACTTACAAAAAACAATCAAAACAACCGCAGGCGGAATAGTTTTCGCCACAATCCAGAAATTTGGGAAAAGAAAAGCCGAAGAATACCCATTTTTGACGGATAGAAAAAACGTAGTAGTCATCGCAGACGAAGCCCATAGAAGCCAATACAAAGAACTCGCAATGGACCTTAGAAGAGCAATTCCAAACGCCTCTTTCATGGGTTTCACCGCAACTCCAATAGAACTCGTCGACCGCTCAACAACCTTAGTTTTCG
>DAOUTL010000124.1 GCA_030626685.1 Candidatus Bathyarchaeota archaeon
AAAGTCAGCCAATGCTAAGCCCTCTTCCAAAACAAAGCCGCAAGCCAAAGCGTACGGTTCAGCTCCCAAAACTGCAATGTCATTAACAGTGCCAGAAACAGCCAAACGCCCAATGTCCCCGCCTGGAAAGAAAATGGGCTTAACAGCATGCGAATCACTTTTTAAAACTACACCGCCAACAACAGCCGCATCATCTAAGGCTTCAAGCGGAACCTCAATGCCTACTGCATTACCAAAATACTTCACAATGTAGTTTTTGACTAAGTCATGCATAACCGTTCCACCAGCACCATGCAACAAAGTGATATGCCCATTCTTAACTGCCAATTTCCACACCTATCCTAATTTGAACCCTAATTTCGGGGTTGAAAAATAAACACATTGCAAAGCTATGTTAATCTTCCGCTTTTCTTCTCTAAATGTTTTTGCTAATATTAGGCGATTTGTAGCCATTTGATTTTTGATCCCCAATTTTCCATACGTCATAAACTCTTTTTAAAATAACAATGTTTGTCAGTAAAGCCAGAAAAAGCAGAGAGGCGAAAATCTGGAACAAGCAAAAAATCTTAGAAGGCGTAACCTTCTGCCTTGCACATCCACTCTGCTATCCACAAACATGGAAAGGAACCATATTAGAAGCCTAATAGAAATGATGGAGGGGTCTGTTCCGCTAAACCTTGCCCGGAAAATTCTGCAAAAAGAAAATTTCAAAAAATGCCATGCTTGAAACTATTGGGCTTGATGCTGTTTAGAAAACGTAAAGTAGCCTGAAAACCACTTTTGCTGATGGAAATCCATATAAAGCACTATAACGCTGTTCAATTGCACAGTTGGAGAAATCATAAAGTGCCAAAATGGGGATACTCCATAACCGAAGAGGAGTTAGATCCGGAAAAAACCGTGAAAGCAAGCGGACGAGAGGTTAGGGTATCCCATAAATCAGCACGGGAAATATGCAAAACGATTAAAGGTATGATGCTCATCCGAGCAAAGAATTATCTTAAAGATGTTATGGCCAAAAAGAAGGCTGTTCCCTTCACAAGATTCAAAAAGAAGGCTGGACACCGCCGCGGATTAGAAAAGGCTTACGCAGGTAGATATCCGGTAAAAGCGGCAAAACACATTCTAAAAGTACTTGAAGGAGCAGAAGCCAACGCTGAATATAAGGGCTTGGACACCGAAAGACTGCGTATAATCCACGCATCGGCATATCCCGGAATGAAAATTAAACGGTACATTCCAAGAGCCTTCGGAAGAACCACACCGAAATTCCAAACCCTATGTCACATTGAGATAGCCCTAGAAGAACAAACAGAAACAATAGAGGAAGCATAATGGCTGTCGTCAAACATTTCATGACGGAATCCATAAAAAAGACGGAAATTGACGAGTTCCTACAGAAAAAACTTGAAAGAGCCGGATACGGCGGAGTAACAATTTCGAAAACCCCGTTGGGAACTCACATAGTAATTTATGCAATGCGTCCAGGCGTGGTGATAGGACGCGGTGGAGAAACAATAAGAGAACTTGCAAGGATTTTGGAAGAGAAATTCAAAGTTTCAAACCCGCAAATTTCCGTTTCCGAAATTGAAATTCCTGAATTAATTGCTCATGTTGTTGCTTCGCGTATCGCCTCAGCCCTGCAAAGAGGCGTACATTTTAGACGCGCCGGATTTTGGGCTCTAAACCGGGTTATGGAAGCTGGCGCCCTAGGCGCAGAAATAACCATAAGTGGTAAGTTGAGAACAGAAAGGGCGAGATACGAGAAGTTCCGAGCGGGATACTTGCCGAAATGCGGAAACCCATCGCTAAAATACATGCGAAAAGCCGAAGTTCACGTCCAACTGAAACCAGGCATATTTGGCGTGAAGGTTAGGATAATGCCGCCGGATGCAAAGTTTCCAGACAAAATCCAAATAATTGAAAATCTTCCAGAAGAGGAAGCAGCAACCGAAGAAAAACCTGAAGGGACAAGTGAAGAAAAGGGGGCAACAGAATAGATGCCGATACTGCGATTGAAGGAAATACGAGAGATGCCCTCTGAAGAGCGAATGAAGAAACTCAACGAGCTCAGAACAGAACTTCTCAGATCAAAAACCATGATCAAGGCAGGTGGCACTGTAGAAAACCCAGCCAGAATAGGAGAGCTACGCAAGACAATTGCCCGAATGCTAACCATAGAGAACGAGCAAAAACTTGGACTAGGAAAAGCGAAGACTGAGAGGAAGAGAAAGAAATGAAAGTGACGCCGGACATAATCCGCTACGAATTCGTCGGAACCGAAGCCAAAATTGCCAAAAGCAGACATCCCGGTTACGTTGGGATATCTGGTAAAATAATAGATGAAACACGAAACACCTTCAGAATTTTACACGAAGGAAAAGGAAAAAGGGTTGTAAAAGACTCGGCTGTTTTTCATTTTAGGTTTTCTGACGGAACTGTTGTTGAAATCGACGGTAAACTTCTTGTAGGAAGACCCGAAGACCGCCTTAAAAAACGTATCAGAAGGCTGTGGTGATGTCACTGACTTTTAAAAAGCCCAAGAAAACCTGCAATGACAGAAATTGTCCCTTTCACGGAGACCTTCCAATAAGAGGTCGAGTACTAGAGGGAGTCATCATCAGCGCAAAGATGGATAAAACGGTCATAGTGAAACGTGACTATCTCCACTATGTTTCAAAGTTTATGAGATACGAAAGGAGACACAGCTGTATTCCATCTCATAATCCACCGTGCGTAGACGCGAAAGAAGGAGACCGGGTCATAATAGCGGAGTGCCGGCCAATAAGCAAAACCGTATCATTCGTCGTCGTTGAAAAACTAGAGGAGAAGTGAAATGGCTGCAAGGGCAAAAATGAGAGCGTTAGTCGCAAGGGGAATGATTGGACAAAAACCGAAAATTTCAAAGGGACTGCCAGCCGGCTCAATCTTAAGATGTACTGACAACACCGGAGCCAGAAAACTGCGACTAATCCAAGTTATGGGCTATAAAGGACGGCTGCGACGTGTCCCATCCGCAGCCGTAGGCGACAGAATAACCGTTTCGGTTAGACAAGGAACGCCTGACATGCGGAAGAAAATCTTTCAAGCAGTAGTTGTAAGGCAAAGAAAACCCTACAGAAGGGCTGAAGGCGTCTGGGTTCAATTTGAAGATAACGCAGCGGTAATAATAACTCCAGATGGGGAAATGAAAGGTTCAGAAATTCGTGGACCGGTGGCGAAAGAGGCTGCTGAAAGATGGCCGAGAATAGCAAGTGCCGCCAGCATAATAGTATAAATGAGGGAAAAATATGCAGGCAATAAAACCAGTAACAAAACCCGCAAAACAGAGAAAAATGCTCTTTCAAGCACCAGACCACGTACGCTACAAACTTTTTGCTGCACCTCTCTCGCCAGAACTGAGAGCCTCACATAGAGTGAAAGCCCTCCAGGTCAGAAGCGGCGACACAGTCCGCATCATGCGGGGAGACCACAAAGGATTCGAAGGAAAAATCACACGTATAGACCGAAAAAAATACAGGATTTACGTTGAAGGCTTAACACGAGAAAAAGTTGACGGGACCCCAATGTTCGTCCCAATACATCCCTCCAAGGTTATGATTACCCGCCTAAACCTCGACGATAAATGGCGAAAAAAAATTTTGGAAAGGAAAAAAGAAGCGCTCAGGAAAGTGGAAGAAGTAGTTGCAGAGAAACCCCTAGAAGAGGTTGTCAAAGAAAAAGAAGCCGAAAAAGAGAAAACTCCAGAAAAGAAGCCGAGAAGAAAAAGGAAAGTAGCCGAAAAACCAGCTGAAAAGAAAAAAGAAGAAAAGCCGAAAAAACGGAAAAGAGTAAAAAAGGAGAAACTAAAACCTAAAAAGGCTGAAAAGGAGAGGCAAAAAGCAAAGAAAACAAGAGCCAAGAGTAAAACCGCCAAGAAAGCTGAAGGAGGAACATAATTTTGGGCAAGAAAGGGCAATCCACGGGTTTAAAGCGCAAACCTGCACCAAGATTCTGGCCAATCCATAGGAAAGAGTCTGTTTGGGTTGTAAAGCCTTCTCCTGGACCGCATTCTCTTGAAGGCTGTTTACCTTTAGCCATTGTTTTACGTGAGATTCTTGGATTTGCTAAAACAAGGAAAGAAGCTAAAACAGTGGTTTCGCAGGGAAAAGTGTATGTTGACGGCA
>DAOUTL010000013.1 GCA_030626685.1 Candidatus Bathyarchaeota archaeon
GCTGCTTTTTCCTTTAGGCTTTCGTAAAACTGCTTGTATTCGCTGTCTTTCTCCATTAGGCTTTCAAAAAGTTTAGGCTTCATGGTTTATCACTTATCCACGAGAATGAAGATCAAGTCGCCGTCTGTTGCTGCGGATTCCAATGCTGTTCCAAGCTTACGATTAAAGAAAATCGTGTATGTTGCTGTGCCATTTTCATCCACCGGTTGGTCCACGTGTTCTGTGACTTTTCCATCAACAGCACTGCAAACAGCTTTTCCAAGCGTTATTGCACCTGCAGCCGTAACCTTAACCCTTCCACGAATCAAGACTGGGCAGAGTTCTCCAATAGCCACAGTTTTTAAAGCTACGCCTATAGCGTCGTCTCCACCTGGGCTTGGTGAAACCTTATCATCCGAGCTTAAGTAAACTGGATAACCCTTCGTTACGGCTGCTTCAGCCTCAAACGTTTCGACTATAGCGTTCGGATCGTCTGTCTCGCCAACAGCCATCCAAGGTTTGCCCGTTTTATCAGCCATGAACATCACTCCAAAAGTTTATTGAGGTTTCAGCGAGTTCGTCCTCGCTTACTCCCTGTCACGTTCTGTGACTTTGAACTTTTACGTTTAGAATGCCTAAGCCTTTTCAAATCTTCAAGGTGCGCAGTCATTATGGCTTCAGCAATCTCATCCATTTGTGAGGGGCTTAAGGGCGGGCTGTATTTGGCTAAGACGCCTTTAATCGTGCTTTTATCCACTTTTCAGCATCTCCTTAAGTTTGAGAATGGCTCTGCGTATCGCTTGGCACTCCCTTTGCATTCCCATAGTGCTGCGTTCAACCATTGGGCTGGGCAACAAGCCCTCTAGGATCTCTACGGCTTCTTTCACTGGAATTACTGGCTCTTTCGGCTTTTTCAGAAGACTCTCAGCGAGATTGCCTTGTTTCTGGGCTTTCTCAAGTGTTTCAACACGGGCTAATAACTCTGAAACTTTAGCTTTCAACTGTTCTTCCTCTGACGGCTCAACACCACAGACCTCGCTTGTAATTTGGCTGTCCGGGTGTTCACTGTTCCATGTTTTTACGGCTGCACACAATTTTTTAACAGCAGCTTGTTTACCGCCTTCAGGCATAGTTTTCGCTTGCTTTACACGAGCCAAAGCGTTAACTAAATGGTCATGGTCAATGTTGCCCTGAGCGTTTTTGAAAGGCAAATGACGTAAACTGCGAGGCTTAGTTTTACCTTCCTCATCTTTCTCTCCGCCCTCTTCAATGTAAGCGAAGCACTCGTCTGGAAGATCATTAATGTACTCTGTATCCCACTCAGCCTCTTTCAATTTCACTTCAAGATTTACCGTGTATCCTTCGCCTAATGTTTCTCCCACTTGCCCAGCAATTAACTCAGCCAAGGCTATTTCGAGAGCTTTAATCTCTGCATCTATTACATCTATTTGGCTTTGAAGATCAGCTCGTTCTTCGTCAGATAAGATTTGTTCAGGCTCAGGTTGTGGATACATTTGATTCCAAAAGTCCTCTCTTTGAACTGACAAGTCAGCGATTTTCTGCTTTATGTCGTCAATGGTTAGATTCTGCCCGCCATTTTGACTGTTGTTTCCTTCCCCATCTTGCTCTTTTATTTCCTTCTTCATGTTTCCACGCTCTTTCAACGGCATCTGGGCTACGCCAGAACTGCCTGTTGGAGCCAACCTCTCTAAAACATGAATGTTCGTTTCAGGTATACCCGGCACAGCGACAAGGCTTAACTCAGCATTATGCAAGCCGTGAGGAGCTTGCCCGTCTAAAATGTCGATTGTTTCATAATCTGCGCCTACGCTAACATGCTGAATCAAACCCTTATGGATCTTCTCAGCAACCTCGTCATCATAGATTTCAGCTTCATACCAAAGGTTTCCGCCGTCCTCATCCCACTCGGTTTTAACAACTTTTCCAACAGCATTCGGCACAGCAATATGCTCAATGTAAACCGGAGCAGAAACAAGCTTGCTGGTGAAAGCCTGCAATTCCTCAGGCGTGTAAATGTTAAAGTTGCGGCTCATGCCAGCGGTCATGGCTACGCCGCAAATCCGCAACGGCTTGTCAACAATTTTCTCTAAAACCTTGAAAGGCAAAATAGCTTGAACATGCTCTTTAACAGACTTTAAGCCTTCACGATGTTTTTCAAACCAGGCCTTAGCCTTCTCAAGCGTCCACTTATCCTTATCGAAAAGATAACTTTGGACATCAGTTGTGTCTTTTCCCTTCGGTTTGCCAATAATTGCCTTGATACCTTCTTCTTCAATAAGCGTTATGGTGCGTAGGCTATCTTCCTCAAACTCGTCGGGACTGCGATGCCCACTGCGAATATAATCTTGGCTTTCCTCCCAAGGCAAGCTTACACCAGCCTTACACAACTAACACCAAACTAATACAGAAGAAAATGAAAAGGCGAACTGTACAACGCAGTGGCCCATAGAAGGGCAAATGTATTGGTCATCGGAGTGGGTCAAACCCTAAAAGTTGATTGGGAACGCCTAGAAAATGTATAGTCAAAGTGGTTCTAAGCAAGGAACAGAAGGAAATCCTTGATGAGTTAGCGAGAAGACTTGGGGCGAGCGAAAGTGAAACTTTACGAATGTTTTTAATGGATTACGCAAAAGAACTAAGCCTAATGAGAGAAAGGATGCGCAGAATAGGCAACGGGTTTTCCGAGGGCAAAAGATAAGAGTTTCAATTTCAAGTTTTACTTTGGTGGTGTTATGCCTACAGAGTTTTGGGAGGACTTCTTCAGCTTTCATTTAGGCCCTTGGGGCATATACGTCGGTCCACACAGACCCTTCAGAATTGGCTATCATCGAACAGGGAAATCCCACATACTGCGTTTGAGGATAAACCCTGAAGTGAAAAAGGAGGAGATAAAGGCTCGACTGATAGAGCCCGGCATACTTGAAATAGAATGGCCGAGAAAGATTAAGGGTGAAGAAATCCCAATAGAATAGCGCACGCCGATTTTGACGGTTTCAAATGATGTCACCCTGTTAAAAATGCTCTGATTCTGATTTCAACTTGAGATTAGCATATTTCAAATTAAATTTAAAGATTCGTAAGGATTAAATTTAAAAACTTATTAGAACCTTAGCATAACCTTTCAGATTAGCGCTCTCAGAGGAGTTTAGAAGTTGCCAAGAAAAGCTTTCGAGAAACTCTTGCTTGAAGCCGTAGATGACGGCTTATCTTCGCTTGGAGACTCTGCCAAGCAAGCAATATATTTTCACCTTGAAAACAAATTTAAAATAGAAAAAAACGAGATTCCTTATCGCCTTGAGGATTTTAGGGATGGACTTGAGAAGATTTTTGGCTTAGGAACCCGATTTATAGAGATTTTAATCATGAAACAATTGTATGGAAAGATTGAGCAGCCTCTTGAATGGGATGAAAGTAAAGAGTTTACATTTGCCGAATATGTTGCAGCCGCAAAGCGAAGCTTTCTAGATGTGGGAAAGGAATTAACCCACAAAGTGAAGCCTTGAACATCTCTCTCACCAACATTTCAAAACTTTTTCTCCATTATTGTCCTCTCATATTTTGAAGTTTTTCGAGTTATGATAATTTTGGCTAGCACTGTTGGGATAGATTTTTGCGCATAAATTTCTAGTGATGACCAATTTTAAAACCGAGTTTTCGCAAAAGGGTTACGGAAGGAATATTTCGTTCTGTGGCGTCGTACAAAATATTCTTGTGGAAGAGGCTTTAAGCAGTCAAGTCTAGCAACCATATGGCATAGCCCGCCTTCAGGCTTATACCCCCTTTCAATCCACTCTTTGGTTCTCGGGCTTCTAGCGTCAACAACTGTGAAAACTGCTTCGCCCTTAACGTATTTCTCGATTTCCTTAACCAACACGTTCTCTACAAGTTTTCGATTTGGGCTTCCAGAAACAGCAAGCCACTCGATTTCCTCACCCCAATGCCCATTGTTATAGGCAACAGCGCCTAAAACTTCACCATTTTCCTCAGCTACTAGAATTTTAAGGCTCCAATACTAAATTTGAGAGCGAAGTTTCTCCTCACCATAGGGAATAAACTCATATGATTCTCTATAAGTTTATTAAGCACGTTAATAAGACTTGACAAGTCTTTATCGGTAAAATGAACAGGAAACAGCAAGGGGATTCTTAAGGAAGAAACAATAAGTTAACGTTATTTTCCCTTTATTTTATTAGTCTAAAATTCAGTAAGTATTCAAGCTGGTTTGTTGATGAATTCGCAGACAAAAAACACTAGAGACAGCATCTTTTGGACAATTTGTACAATGGGGCTATTCGCAATTCTAAGCTCCACAATGTCTAAAAGCCCAGTTCTAAAACCTTTCTCGTTAAGTCTTGGAACCCCCACGGATTTGACGGGCTTCGTTGCTGCCGCTTCAACCATCCCCGGCATCTTGATTAGTTTGCCTGCTGCTTCGCTTTCGGATATTTATGGCAGAAAGAAATTCTTGTTAATAGCAGGACTTGTCTTTGCTTCAGCTCCTTTCCTTTATCTTCTAATAACCGTATGGTGGCAACTTATCCTCGTCCGGTTTTACCATGGATTTGCAACGGCAATTTTTGTCCCAGTCGCCGAATCCTCAATAGCCGAATTGTTTCCAACCAAGCGGGGAGAACGCATCTCGCTTTTCTCTTCAGCGACATACATTGGAAGAATCATCGCACCTACTTTAGGAGGATACATATTGTTCGTCACCGCCGACAATTTTCGTGCGCTTTATTTGGCTGTGGCTGTGTCAGGTATAACAGCGCTGATTATGGCTTTGCCATTCTTGGCGGGAAGAAAGCAGCCCACGGTTATTCAACAAGGAAATACTAAGGAAATTGTTAAAAGATTGTTTAGTGGATGGGGAACAGTCACTAGGAGCCGTGGAGTTTTAACAGTGAGTTTTGTCCAAGCATGTCAGTACTATGTTTATGGTACAGCGGAATTCTTTCTGGCAGGTTATCTGCCGGAGATTGTTCGCTTAAACAAGTTCTTAACAGGCGTAATTATTATGAACATAATAGGTGTGGCAATCTTCGCGAAACCCTATATGGGTAGAGTTTCAGACAAGATTGGAAGACGGATTCCAATAGTTTTGGGTTGCATATTCTCTGGTCTTCCGTTGCTGGCGATTCCTTTTGTTGCTGATTTTTGGGTTCTCCTTTTGCTTGTTGTAGTTTACGGGTTTGGTTTTGCAACTGTAACGGCTTCCACACCGGCTTTAATCAGCGAGCTTGTGCCCAAAGAGTTGGTTGGCACATCCATGGGATTTCTTGACATGATAATGGATGTTGGACAAACACTTGGACCTATAATCAGCGGATTTATACTTGCAACAAATCTCCAATATTATGGTGTATTTCCCTCGCTTACTCTTGTGCTACTGTTTTCTTGTATAATTTTTGTCTTGTCTGGAGTTGCTAAAAGCAAGTTTAAATAACATGTATATCAACAAATCCTAAAAGGAAGTCATCGCAGTGGGAGATATCCGCCGATTTCTCAATGTTAAGTCCGTGAGGAAACTTGAACACTTCTCTTTCAACCTATTCACCTTTCATTTCTCTAGAAATAGTGGATTAGGAACTCATGTATTCTTTGGAAGCCCCCTGCTGTTGTCCCCGTTAACGATTATACCTTATATTTTGGCAATGGAAGTCATCTTTTTCAGAGGAAAACGCTACTTCGTTAAATTGAAGGAGCATGTGGTCGGCATATTTATTCTCCGCGAAAAACCCGAAGCCATATATATCAGCAGCCTTGCAGTCGCACCAGAATGTAGAAGACGTGGAATAGCTACATACATGCTGAACTATGCCAACAAGCTGGCTAAGCGACTGGATAAGAAGTGGCTGGAACTTTCAGTTTCGAAAACGAATATCTACGCACTGCGGCTTTATAGGAAGCTTGGCTTCACAAAAAAGAAAGAGAAGAAATGGTCCTTCATTTTAAGGAAAAAGCCGATTTAAATATTAGTGTCACAATTTTGGCAAGAATAGGCATGCTTTCCAATTTCACCGCATCGAGCAGCTTAAAGGAAGATTTCTGTTAAAATCTTAACTGCCTCGATCTTGTCCACTATTTCTATGCGTTCTGCGATTAATGTCGTTAATCCTGGTCTTGTGTTCTTTCCGAGTTTTAGGATTTCCTTTCCTTTATAAGACAGCGCGATTGTTTGATTGTTTTGTCTGCAAGTTTCTTCGCTAAGTCTTCAATTTGTCTTAATACGCTTGTGACATGCATATCCCTTTTTCCAGTCCCAACTTTTTTGAAAAGCTTAGAATCTTTAATTAAACGTTTCATTATGCTTAAATCGTTAATGTCAAGGTCGGCTCCTTCAACATCGCCTTTTGAAAGCAGTTCACGGGCTTTACTTATGTGTTTTAGAGCGCAGCCTTTCGAATCATCTTTAAATTCGCATTTTTCTTTCTCTTTTTTACACATTCCGAATCACTTTAGAATATTACAGTAACTTCTGTGACATATGAGTTCTTTCTGATGCATCGAAGTGAAATTCAACACAAAATTTAAACATGGTCTCTATGGCTTAAAATCAGAGCCTTTCCTCCAAAAACAGATTATTTCGCTTACTTCGTTTTCTGTGATTATGTCAATATTGCACATGATTTTCTGTGATACTTGGTGGACTATTTCAACATTGTTGTGGAAAGAACTTATATAGTTAAACACTATATGTAGTGTTCTTGTTGTTTGAGAAACACTAAGAATATATTGAAGCACACGTTTTATAAACTTGTGATAGTGATGCCCATGAAGTGCCCATATTGCACATCAGAAGATATCAGAACCCTTGAAACTAGGGATTCACCTAACAATGTGGTTAGAAGACGAAAGGAATGCCTAAGCTGTGGAAGACGCTTCACAACCTACGAATACATCGAAGCCATAGAGCTTATGGTAAGGAAGAAAGATGACAGGCTTGAACGTTTTGACCTAAACAAGATTATAAGGGGCCTCCAGAAAGCCTGTGAGAAAAGACCCGTAACAATGGAGCAAATCCACGAACTAGCAGAACGCGTCAGACAGGATTTAATGATGCTGGGTAAAGAGGAAGTTTCTTCACAGGAGATTGGGGACCTCGTTATTAAATATTTGAAGAATCTTGACCGCATAGCCTATGTAAGGTTTGCCTCAGTTTACAGGCAGTTTGAGGAACCTGAAGATTTTCGGCGCATCCTTAAAGAGGTGAGAAAGTGAAGTTTGTTAGAAAACGTGACGGAAGATTAGAACCATTTGATCAGGAACGCATAACGAACGCCATTTGGAAGGCAGCTAAAGCCGTAGGCGGAAAAGACCACAGGCTATCCGAAAGACTAAGCGACCAAGTTGTGGCTGAGCTTAAGAAGCGTTTCGGAGAAGACGGAGTCCCAACAGTCGAGGAAATTCAGGATGTAGTTGAAAAAACACTTATAGAGAACGGGCATGCGAGAACCGCCAAGGCTTACATCCTCTATAGAAAGCAGCACCAAGACCTACGTGAGTTGGCCGCATTATTAAGCTCAGCAGACTTAGTAGACCAGTATCTGGAAGTTGAAGACTGGCGAGTTCGAGAAAACTCAAACATGAGCTATTCACTGCAAGGCTTAAACAATTACCTCTCATCCACAGTCATAGCAAAATATTGGATCACGAGAATTTACCCGCCAAACATCGCCAACGCACATTTCTCCGGAGCCATGCACATCCACGACCTCGGAGTACTGGGGGCATACTGTGTAGGGTGGGACGTAAAGGATTTATTGCTTTCGGGATTCGGCGGCGTCTCGGGAAAAATAGAGAGCACGCCTGCAAAACACTTTAGAACCGCTCTCGGGCAGGTGGTAAACTTCTTTTACACGCTTCAAGGCGAAGCTGCAGGAGCTCAGGCTTTCAGCAACTTTGACACTTACTTGATGCCTTTCATACGTTATGACGGGTTAAACCAGAAAGAAGTTGAACAAGCGCTTCAGGAGTTCTTCTTCAACATGAACGTGCCGACGCGTGTAGGATTTCAAACGCCGTTCACCAATGTGACACTAGACTTGACGGTTCCAGATTTCATGGAGGACGAGCCGGTGATAGTCGGTGGAAAGGTGATGAATGAAACCTATGGCGACATGCAAGCGGAGATGGAAATGTTTAACAAAGCCTTTGCAGAGGTGATGAGCAAAGGCGATGCGAAAGGAAGAGTTTTCACCTTTCCAATACCAACGTACAACATAACAAAAGATTTTGATTGGGAATCGCTGATAGCCCAAGAAATCTTCGAAGTGACAGCTAAATACGGTGTGCCTTACTTCTCTAATTTTATAAACAGCGACATGAAACCCGAAGATGTTAGAAGCATGTGTTGCCGCTTAAGAATCGACAACAGAGAACTACGCAAACGCGGCGGAGGCTTCTTTGGAGCAAATCCGCTAACTGGCAGTATAGGCGTAGCAACACTGAACCTTCCGAGAATTGGCTATTTGGCGAGAGACGAAGAAGAATTTTTTGAACGTTTAGAAGCTCTTATGGAAATCGCTAAGGACAGCCTGGAAGTAAAGCGGAAAGTTCTTGAAAAGTTCACAGAAGACGGGTTATACCCGTATTCGAGGCGTTATCTCAGCCGTGTGAAGGAAGGCTTTGGAAAATACTGGAAGAACCATTTCTCAACCATTGGCTTAGTGGGTGTGAACGAGGCGATACTAAACCTGTTCGGATACAACATAGCTTTGCCTGACGGACTTGAGTTCGCAGTAAGAGTGTTAAACTTCATGCGTGAGAAGCTTGCTGACTTCCAAGAAGAGACTGGAAACATCTATAACTTGGAGGCAACGCCAGCCGAGGGAACATGCTACAGGCTCGCACGAATAGACAAGAGAAAGTATCCAGACATAATCGTGGCTAACGAGAAACACCTCTCAGGGGGCGCTGAACCCTTCTACACTAACTCTTCGCAACTGCCAGTAGACCATGAATGCGACTTGTTCGAAGCCCTAGAACATCAAGACATGCTTCAGCCCCTCTACACCGGCGGAACAGTCTTTCACATCTACCTTGGCGAGAGACTTTATTCATGGAAAGCCGCAGCAGAACTTGTTAGAAAAGTGGCTTTGAACTCACGCTTGCCCTACTTCACTTTAACGCCCACATTCAGCGTATGCCCAACCCACGGCTACATGGGCGGAGAACACAAGGAATGTCCAATGTGCGAGGCAAACTGCGAAGTCTACTCGCGAGTTGTGGGCTATCTCAGACCAGTGGACCAGTGGAACGACGGAAAACAGGCAGAATTTGCCATACGCAGAACATTCGACAAATCCGTTGTTTTGACAACCGTGTAGCAAAAGTGAAACGCTAATGAAGTTCAGCGGCATCCAGAAAACAAGTCTGATAGACTTTCCAGACAGAATAGCAACTGTGCTGTTTACACCAGGCTGCAATTTACGCTGCCCATTCTGCCACAACTGGAGAATAGTGCTAGACCCCAAACCACCATTCCTAAATGAGAAAACGGTTCTACAAATCCTTGAAAAACGCAGAAAATACGTGGACGCAGTTGTCATAACAGGCGGAGAACCAACAATCCACAAGGAAATTCCAAAATTCTTGAAAAAGCTTAAGGAAAGAGGCTTCGCGGTTAAACTTGACACAAACGGGTTTTTCCCACAAGTCCTAGAAGAATGCCTGCCCAATGTGGATTATGTTGCATTGGACGTGAAAACTTCTTTGGAAAAGTATGGACGTTTGGGAGCAAAGGACACAGCCAACCTTCTGCGTACAATTGAGATTTTAAAGAACGGGAAAGTTGAATACGAGTTTAGAGCAACTGTTGTCCCGGGCTTTGTTGATGAGGAAGATATTCCAAAGATCGGCGAAATCGTAAAAGGTGGAAAACGTTTTGCATTTCAACAGTTTATTCCCGGCGACACATTAGACAAAACCTTTAACAGTCTTAAGCCATACTCACCAGAAGTCATCGTTGGATTTGCTGAAACTATGAAAAAATACGTCGCTAACGTAATACTCCGCGTTTAGAGTTGTTGAAAGCGTAAAGTTTAAGGGGTAATGTTTCATTTAGGTTTCGACTGTTCTTAGAATGAGGTTTAGGGTTTGAGTGAAGAGGAAAGTTTGGAAGAACGCAAGGTTGAGGTCTTGATTAAGCTTAGGGGTTATAAGCTTGTTAAGAAGGAGAAGCATAAGGACGCTGTAAGCTACATTGTTAAAATTCCAAAAGAGAAGCAGAAAGCCCTCATATGGTGCATTCCGGAAGAAAGCACCGTTGGCATAGCGTTCATTAACCGCTTACAAAAAGCCATGAAAGAAACAGATGTGGGAAGAGGAATAATAATCACGAGCGGAAGGTACACTCACGCGGCGAAACAGAGCGCAAAAAAGAAGAATATTGAGCTTTTACCAAGAAATTTCCCAGCGTTCAACATATTTGAGCATGAACTTGTCCCAAAACACGAGATTTTGACCCAAAAAGAAAGAGAACAATTACTTGCACAGTATAAAGTTCAGCCATACCAGTTGCCGCAGATTAAGGCTTCTGATCCAGCGGTGAAAATCATAGGTGCAAAACCCGGAGACATACTGCGAATAATCAGAAAAAGCTCTACGGCTGGCGAGCATATAGCCTACCGATACGTCGTGGAATAGCATGTTTCTCCTGATTTCTAAACAATTTACGCGTTGAGGACGAGAATTTTGAAAGCAGCCGTATACAAATGCCCAAAAAACATTAAGGTTGAAGACATTGCTAAACCTCAACCTTCAGCTAAAGAAAAGCTTGTGCAGTTCAAAGCTGGAAGCATTTGTGGAACAGACCTGCACTATTACAGAGGAGAATGGAATATAAAGATTGGACAAGTTATCGGTCACAACGCCTGTGGCATCACATCCGACACCGGCGAAAGAGTTGCAATGTACCCAATTACTTATTGCGGTTCATGCTATTACTGCCTTAGAGGATCGCCTCATTTATGCGAAAAAGTCAAAGTCATGGGTATGGATTGTGACGGGTTCTTCGCCGAATTTGCCGCAGTACCCACCGAGAATTTGATTCCAATTCCAGCAAATGTAAGCGACGAGGAAGCCGCAATACTGGAACCAGTTGGCCTTGCAATTCACACGCTAAACTTCCTTGAGCCAAAGCTTAGCGATTGGATAACAATACTAGGACAAGGCCCAATCGGATTGTTGATGACGCAAGTAGCGAAGCTTAAGGGATCCAGAGTCATTGCCATAGATTTACAGGATTATAGGCTAAAGCTTTCCGAAAAATATGGCGCAGACGTTTGCGTAAACGCAAGGGAGGAGGATCCGGTGAAGAGGGTTAAGGAAATTACCAGAATAGGATCAGACATGGTGATTGAGGCTGCTGGTGTGAAGCAAACAGTAGAACAGACTCCGTTTCTGGTGAGAGGCGCTGGAAAGGTTGCGTTAGTAGGTGCGTCAAGTGGATATTTGGCTCTAGGAAATGTTGCCGAAGCTCTGTTTTTCTGCACCTGTAGCTCTCCATTTGATTATCCCATGGCTTTAGACCTTTTATCCAAGAAGCTCGTGGATGTGAAGGGCTTAATAACTCATAAGTTTAAGCTCGTCGACTTCGAACAAGCAATACAAACGGCAGACAACATTGCCGAAAAACCAATAAAAGTCGTTGTTACAACGTAGAAGCATTGTTCATGCCGAGCTTTTCGCTATCATAACTTCAGTTGCCTTCACAACCGCTTCCACTTCGTCTCCAACTTTTATGTTTAGTTCTTCAACGGCTTCCCTCGAGATTAAAGCCGTCACAACAGTTGGCACGGTTATTTCAACTTTGATTTTTGCGGTAACAGCTTCTTTCTCCACAGCCATAACTTTCCCTTTCAAACGGTTTCTTGCACTTATCTTCAATCCCACAGCCTCCCAATATTCTTCATCGGAGAGAACCTCACCCAAATAGCCCTCCACACGCCTATACTCATCCAGCAAACTTTTACCAAGCTGGGTTAGCGTTGCACCACCCCCACCAGATTTACCGCCCCTATATGTTTCTATAACTGGCTCTCCAAGAGCCTTCTCAATCTTTTGTAAGTAGTTCCAAACATAACGATACGACATGCCGAGCTTTTCAGCGGCCTTTGAAATCGTCTTTTCCTTTTCTATTTGCTCTAGGATTTCAGCTCCACCTTTGCCTAGAACTGGTTTTCCTTTGTATTCTATCCAGATTTTGCATGATGGTTTGTGTTTTTTGTGGGTGAGCATTCTGCTTGTTTATTGTTGCGTAATGCTTATAAGTTTAGTCGATATGAACAGAAAAACATAACGGTGAAAACTAATGGAATCATGGAAGAAAATTATCATAATCGCATCCACAACGTCAGTGTTAATAATTGCCGGAACAACCATTTACTTCCAATACTTCGCTAAAAGGAGACTCATGATATCTACAACCACAAGCCTTTACCACACAGGACTGTTAGATGCGATAGAAAAAGTCTTTGAAGAGAAATATCCAGTAGACCTTAACTGCATACCAGCTGGTACGGGCATAGCCATACAACACGCAAAAAACGGCGACGTAGACCTTATTCTTGTGCACTCGCCAACACTTGAAAAGTCTTTCCTCGAAGATGGATTCGGCGTCTGCAGAAAAATAATAGCATACAACTTCTTTGCAATAGTCGGTCCAGAAACAGACCCTGCTGGAATAAATGGAACAAGTCCAACCGAGGCGTTGAAACGAATAGTGGAGTACGGAAGAGATGAAAAAGTAAGGATATGGGTTTCAAGAGGTGACAACTCTGGAACACATTGGAAAGAAAGGAGTTTGTGGCAGATGGCTGGCTATAACTGGACAGAACTGTCAAAGGAATCGTGGTATGTGGATGCTGGTTCGGGTATGGGTCCGACTCTCATGAAAGCCGAGTATTTTTCGGCTTACACGCTTACAGACATGGGTACCTACGTGACATATTACGCTCAGATGCGGCTAGTAAAGCTGAAACCGCTTGTAACCCAAAGACAAGAACTGCTTAACGTTTACAGCGTAATAGTAGTAAACAAGGCAAGACATCTTCGGGTGAACTTCGAAGATGCGATAACTTTCACAAAGTTCCTCATCTCAGCGGAAGGACAACAACTAATAGAAAACTATGGCAAAGACGAGTATGGTCAAAGCCTTTTCTACGGCGCGGTTGAACTTTTAAATGGAGATCCCACTTCGCAGAGGGCTCAATGGATAAGGGATTATGCTTTTTTTAACGGTTCAGAATGCCCACTGGAATATAGGGATGACCATCCGGAACTTTACGGTTAGAGAGGGCATAAAATGATGGAGATAATAGATGGTGTGGTAAAAGCCTTTCAACTAATCTTTTCCGGCAATTCAACAGTGCTTGAGATCACATTACGTTCATTATTCGTTTCTGGGACAGCAACTGTGATAGCGGCTTTGTGGGGAATCCCAATAGCCATGGTTTTAGGACTTAAAAGTTTCCGCCTAAAATTCCTAATAAAAGGCTTGTTTAATGCCTTGCTTGGAATACCCACTGTGGCTTTAGGGCTAATCCTTTATCTTATCTTCTCGGAGACTGGGCCTCTCGGATTCCTAGAAATTTTGTATTTTCCAACAGCCATGATCGTTGGGCAAGCAATACTGATAACACCTATAGTTGTGAGTTTCGCCACCAACGCTATAGAGGCTGTAAACCCTGAAATAATGGACTTAGCAAAAACCTTAGGTGCTTCAGAGTCTCAAGCATCTTCCGCTGTTTTAAAAGAGGCTTTGAATGGGGTTCTCTTAGCAATAGCGGCGAGCTTTAACCGTGCAATGTCAGAGTTGGGCGTAGCTTTAATGGTTGGTGGGAACATAGCTGGCTTAACAAGTGTCTTAACAACAACAATATCGAATGAAACCGCAAAGGGCAACATAGCCCTTAGCATAGCCCTAGCTATAATACTACTTGCATTAGTCTTTGGAATAAATCTCACAATAACCATTTTTCAAAGGAGAAGAAAATGAGCTGGATTGCAGAATTAAAAAACGTGACAAAAATTTTCAACGGAATAATAGCCCTAAATAATGTAAATCTGAAAATCCGCAACGGAGAAATCTTGGCTTTACTTGGACCCAATGGTTCTGGAAAAACAACACTGCTAAAAATTTTGGCTTTCATAGAAAAGCCATCAAAGGGTGAAGTACACTTCTACGGCGGAAAAGTCACAGACAAAAATATGACGCAGATGCGAATGGAAAGCACAATGGTTTTTCAAAAAACAATACTCTTCAACACAACGGTATACAACAATGTTGCCTACGGCCTAAAAATTAGAAAAATGCCAAAAAACAAGATTGATAAAGAAGTAGGCAAAGCACTAAAACTTGTTAAACTAGAAGGTTTTGAAAAAAGGCATGTGAAGGCACTTTCTGGGGGAGAACAGCAAAGAGTCGCTCTTGCCAGAGCCTTAGCCCTTAACGCTAAACTCCTTCTCTTAGACGAGCCGACCGCAAACCTAGATCCGAAAAACGCCTCAATCGTGGAAGAAATAATATCAACGGTAAACCGCGAATTAAAAACCACAATAGTGATGGCTACGCATAACATGTTTCAAGCGAAAAATTTGCCCAACCGCGTCGCCTTGATAATAAATGGGGAAATAAGCGAAGTTGGAACACCAACAGAAATTTTCGGAAGTCTTTCAAAAACTTTGGCGAGCTTCGCTGCTCTAGAAAACACTTTCCTGGGAACCGCAAAATTCACTGAGGACGGCACAACTTTAGTTGATATTGGAAACGGTGTCCAAGTAGAAGCAACTGTTCAAAGCTATGGCAAGGTTTCAGTTTTTGTTAGTCCAGAAGACATAATTTTATCTAAAAGACGCATTGCATCCAGCGCAAGAAACATTTTTAAAGGTAGGATCGTCGAAATTTTGGATTTGGGCTCTGTTGTTAGGCTTAAAGTTGACGTTGGAATGCCCTTCACTGTTCAGATAACTAAGCGTTCCTTCAACGAGATGGGACTCACCCTTAACACGAAGGTATTCTTGGCTTTTAAGGCTTCAAGCGTTCAAATCATTTAAGATTCCGGTATTCTTTCGTTAGATAATTCATATAGGATTACTAAGGCTTCGCCTAAAGGTACCTTCAGCCTTGCAGCCAATTCCGTGGGTGTTACGTATGGTTTTTCGTGAAGGACGACTTCTCTTATGTATGCCTTGTGATGTGGGTACATGACTAGGGCGTGGACTGTTTCGATGAGTATGGGCCAGAGCCTTTCTTTTGCGTATTCTTCAAGGCTCATATGCATCAGAATATATTGTGTTGGATGTGGTTATTCAGTTTACCGTAAAGTATATCTCTTTCAGAGAGTGATTAAAGGCTCTCAGTTCAAAAAGAAAGTGAAAGAGCGATGACTGTTAAGGCTGTGGTCTTCGACCTCGACGGAACCCTTGCAAGCTTCAACCTAGACTATAGGGCTGTTAGGGCGGATGTTAGAAGCTTCCTCATAAAAAGGGGATTGCCAGCGTCCGTTCTATCAACGAATGAAAGCATATTCGAAATGTTAAAGAAAGCCGAAATTTTTCTGAAAAACAATCGCAAATCCAAAAAAGCGATAAAAGAAATCTGTGGGAAAGCTTTGGCGATAGCCGAAAAATACGAGTTAGAAGCCGCAAAAAGCACAAGCTTACTTCCAGGCGTGGCTGAAACCCTTAAGATATTAAAGAAAATGGGCTTAAAGATTGGCCTATTCACGATTAACAGTGAAAAATCTACAAATTACATTTTGAAACGGTTCAGAATAGCCGACTTTTTCGATGCCGTAACCCCAAGAAACAGCGTAAAATACGTTAAACCAAGCAGCGA